>JBCCXG010000154.1:0-10767 GCA_039191945.1 Bacteroidota bacterium | reverse complement strand
GTATTTTCCATATATGAGCGCTTAAAACAACACTTCCCGCAACGCTAGCCAAATATAGGGAATGTTGACCACTTTACCAAGTGAAAAATCGGAATAAAGAGCGGATAGAAGTGGTTTAGGGAGTGGATGATGGAATAATATTCTGATGAATATACATAATCAGAATAAAATACTAAAATCTATATTAGGATAGATCTTTCCTATCAATGTATCTGTTGAACGAAAATTATTGCCAGAAAGTTGAAAGTTATTTCCATAGGCTCCGGCATCTTTGTGCTCTCATTAACCCCGAAAAATTACTTTCATCATGATCATTGGTGTCCCTACCGAAATCAAAAACAACGAGAATCGTGTGGCAATCACTCCCGGTGGAGCTCAGGAATTGACCAAGCGAGGACATACCGTTTACGTACAGGCAGGTGCCGGTGAGGGCAGTGGTTTTGTCGACAGTATCTACGAGGATGCGGGCGCCACGATGCTCCCCACCATCGAGGAAGTGTATGATAAAGCTGAAATGATCGTCAAGGTCAAGGAGCCGATTGAGCCGGAGTACCCACTCATTAAAAAGGACCAACTCGTCTTCACTTATTTTCATTTTGCCAGCTACGAACCATTGACCAGAGCCATGATGGATAGTGGTGCGATCTGCCTGGCCTATGAGACGGTGGAGCGATCAGATCGATCATTGCCACTGCTTGTCCCTATGTCTGAGGTGGCCGGTCGCATGTCCGTGCAAGAAGGCGCCAAGTACTTGGAAAAACCCATGGGTGGGCGTGGCATCTTACTGGGGGGCGTTCCTGGTGTACGCCCGGCGAAGGTGATGATCCTCGGTGGAGGGGTCGTGGGCACCAACGCAGCCAAGATGGCAGCGGGACTTGGAGCAGATGTGACCATCCTCGACCTGAGTTTGCCTAGGTTGAGGTACTTGGATGACATTATGCCCGCCAACGTCAATACGTTCATGAGCAATGAGTACAATATTCGGGAGCTTATCGGGAGCCATGATTTGATCATTGGCGCCGTACTGATTCCAGGAGCCAAAGCGCCTCACTTGATTACCCGCGATATGTTGACCGAAATGGCCCCAGGGACCGTTTTGGTGGATGTCGCCGTAGATCAAGGTGGCTGCATCGAGACCTGTAAGCCCACTACGCACCAGGATCCGACGTATGTCGTTGATGGTATACTTCACTATTGTGTGGCTAACATGCCTGGTGCGGTGCCATATACTTCAACGCTCGCATTGACCAATGCCACTTTTCCTTATGTGGTGGAGCTGGCGAATAAAGGCTGGAAGAAAGCTTGCCAAGAGAACAAGGAACTCGCGCTGGGTCTGAATATCATCGGTGGAGATGTGGTCTACCAGGGGGTGGCGGATGCTTTCTCACTGCCGTACAAGGATGTTGCTACTTTTTTGAGCTGAGCTCATACCGGGGGAAATTGCTTACAGCCGCGTAGGTTTCCCCCTTCTCGTCCCTCTTCCAGCAGAAGTGCTTCATGCCATTGCTGATGGCGAGGTGCTTGGACCTCAAGGTTTTATTGTAGGTGGCAAGCTGATGAAGCGTCTTGCTGGTGAGTTTAGTCTCTGGACTTTTACATTCAATCAGTAAGAATACCTCTCCGCTAGTATCGTAAACCACGATATCAGATCTCTTTGCTTTTTTGTAGTATTTCAATCCGGCCTCCACACGAATGAGGCCGCGAGGATAGTCTAGATGCTCGATGAGCAGGTGGACCAAATGCTGGCGCACCCATTCTTCTTTGGTGAGCGATACCGCTTTTTTCCGAATACGATCCCAGATGTAAGGCGCTCCACTTTCAAAGGAGATCTTTGGATCCATCTCAGGGAGTTTCAGTGGGGGCATTGTTTGCATGGTCCATTTTTACTTGGGTCAGAAAGATCAGTCCGATCACGAAGAAGGAAGCAAGAGCTAGCGTACTATTTCGCATGGAGCCAGTGATCTGATTGATGAAGCCGTAGCTAAATGTCCCCAGGACCACACTGATGTGAAAGGTCACATCAAAAAAGGAAAAGTAGGAGGCGTGGTCCTCAGTATCGACTGGAATCAGTTTTGAAAAAGTTGCCCTGGATAGTGCCTGGATCCCCCCCATGACCAGTCCCACGACCACGGCAATGAAATAAAACTGCTGCACAGATACCATGAAGTACGCATACACACAAACCGCCACCCAAATCAATATCATCAGCGAGAGGGAATATTTATTGCCCTTCCGGTCCGACAGGCGGGCAAAGAGCATGGAACCCCCTACGGCTACGAACTGAATGATCAGCAGGACCGGGATGAGTTGGTTAGATTCCATTTTCAATTCGATCTTCCCAAACAAAGTCGCCAGTAACATAATCGTTTGGACACCCATATTGAAAAACAAAAAGGAGATGAGGTACAGCTTCGTATTTCGTTGGTGCTTGAGTGCACCAAAGACCTTCTTGATTTCCTGATAGCCTTGTAGAAAGATGTTGCCTTTTGGGTTCTTTTTGAAGACGTTGTCTGGCAGTCTCCGGAAGGGGATCTGCGCCCATCCGATCCACCAGAGTCCCACGAGTAGGAAGACCAAGCGGGTGGCCTCGCCTCTTTCGATACTTAGCACGTGGTGGTTACTGATCACGACAAGGCTCATAATCATCATCAGGGCGCTACCTCCGTATCCGTAGGCATAGCCTAACCCGCTCACCCGATCGATATCTTTTTCTTCCGCTATCTCCGGTAGGAAAGCGTCGTAAAACACAAGACTGCTGCTATAGCCGACACAAGCGATCACGACGCACCAGATACCCCAAACCAGCTTGTCGCCGGTGAAGAAATACATACCCATGCAAGCTGCAGCTCCCATGTAGGTGAAGACTTGGAGAAAGAGCTTTTTCTTGCCCGTATAATCGGCAATGCCTGAAAGTAGCGGTAAAATGGCTGCGGAGACAAGGTATGAAAACGCTAATGCGTAACTGTAAAGTACTGAGTTGAGTATCTCGAAGCCGTAGAAGCTCACCGTATTGCTACCATAGAAGTGCTCTGTGGTCGATACGAAGTAGATCGGAAAGATTGCCGTATTGATGACCAGGTTGTAGACTGAGTTGGCCCAATCATACATGCACCAAGATCGGATCAGACGCTTGTTCCCCTTCATGAGTCGCGAAAATTACAGTTTTATCGTCCGCCACAAAAGTTTTTGGCGAGAATCAGGGTGGCCCTCAATTAATCACTAGCTTCGCTAAAAAGCCTTTAGCCTTGTGAAAAATCTCGAAGAGAGCCTGCCCTCCTCGGACCTTCCCCGGGTCGTGATAATAGGCGGCGGATTTGCTGGGATCGAACTGGTCCAAAAGCTGCGTAGGTGTCCGGTAGAGACCGTGATGTTAGATAAAAATAACTATCACACGTTCATCCCTTTGCTTTATCAGGTCGCTACCGCAGGCCTCTCGCCTGGAGATATTTCCAGCCCACTGAGAGAGTTCCTGCAGGACGATCCGCACTTTCACTTCAGGTTAGCTGAGGTGGAGCGTGTAGATACCAAAAAGCGACAGCTGCATACCTCCCTCGGACTGTTGACCTATGATTACCTGATTTTGGCTTCTGGCTCGAAAACTAATTTTTTTGGGAATGAAAAGATCGAGCGCGGTGCTCAAAAGCTAAGGGAGATCAGCGATGCCATCTCGCTCCGTACACATATCATTGGCAATTTTGAGAAGGCCTTGTTGGCTACCGGCGAGGAAGAGATGCAGCGATTTATGAACGTAGTCATCGTAGGAGGAGGGCCGACTGGAGCTGAACTGGCCGGTGCCATTGGGGAGCTCAGGGACCATGTCCTACCTAAGGACTATCCCGAACTGGACTTCAAGCGGATGCAGATCTTCCTGGTCGAAGGGAACGAGAGGGTGTTGAGTGCGATGAGTCCCTTTGCTAGTCGCAAGTCAAAAAAGTACCTGGAGGAGTTTGGAGTGAAGGTCATACTCGAAAACCGAGTAGTAGACTTCGAGGACCATCAAGTGACGCTGAGTGACGGCACGGTCATACCCACCGCCTGCCTTATCTGGTCGGCCGGTGTGCAAGGAAACTTTCCAGAGGGCTTCCAGGAAGAGGCTATTTCAAAGGGGAGGTTGCATGTGAATGAGTACCATCGTGTCTTGGGGCAAGATCACGTCTATGCGATCGGCGACGTCGCCTATCAGGAACAGGAGGGTTGGCCTCAGGGACTACCTATGCTCGCGCCGGTAGCCATTCAGCAGGCTCGCAACCTGGGCAGAAACCTTCATCGTGCGATCAACGGACAAGAGCCAAAAGCCATGAAGTACGTAGACAAAGGTACGATGGCAACAATCGGGCGTAATCGGGCCGTAGTCGACGCGCCGGGTTGGAGTTTTGGTGGCTTCTTCGGCTGGTTCGTTTGGATGTTCATCCATTTGGTCTCGATTATGGGCTTCCGTCGAAAGCTGCTTGTCTTCTCCAATTGGGTTTGGAATTACCTCTCGTACAATCGCGGAAATCGGCTCATCATCAATATTAAGGAGCGCAATTAGAATCGAGAAGATTTGCGCTTGCTGGCGCCTTTGCTGGTGACTTCTAACTATTGCTCAGCGGCTCGGTATTCTATTTTAAACCCCTGCTACGAGCGAAAAACTCCGTTTTACCTCGGCTTTTGCCTATTTCAACCGGAACAATAGCTGTATTGACAGATAGTGGTTTTGTGCTGTCGAAAATTCCCTAGATTTGTTGATAGTTGTTGAACAAAATAGATACTCAATTCCGCTAGTACATGAGCGCCAAATACTCTTGTGTTATCGTCGAAGACGATGAGGATTTTGCTGACATGCTGGAGCGCTATATCACGCGCATAAGTGATCTGGAAGTGCTAGCTGTCCACGGCGAGACTACGCAAGCAGCTTTGGATATTGAGAAGCTAAAACCTGATGTTCTTTTCCTGGACATCAGCATCTCTGGTTTGGAAGGTCCTGAATTCATGGAGTTGGTGGAGCATAAGCCACAAATCATCGTAGTTTCTGGACATCCACCCACCATTATGAAAAATTATCAACTGGAGATTTGCGAGTACCTTCAAAAGCCCTTCTCCATGCAAGACTTGCAAATGGCCGTAGAGCGCTGCCTATCTAACCTCGAGTCGTTCTGAGAAGATCTTTGTGGATTAATCGCTTCCGACGACGGTACCAATACCTTAGTCTTACTTTACTTGTTTCATAATTCTACCATGCGCTAACTTCAAGTCATGCTGCTACTGAGAAGTCATGGGTGGAGGTTCATTTTGCTTTTCAGTCTTACCAGTACTTGGGGCTGTGGCGAGGTTTTGCACTATCCTCATGAGGAGCCTTTGCTGCTGATGTTTGAAGAGCTCGAGTTCAGGCCAATGGATTCTGGATTTGACAGTTTGCATTTGACCATGCGTATTTCGCATGAGTTTGAGATCGGGTTGGCCCATGATGGTTTCGTACCTCCCTTTCATCCTTTCAATGTCATCATTGATGCTGAGGATTCGCTCGTTAATCTTTCCGGTGACGCTAAGCCCCCACTCTTTGAAGTAGATCCCTTTGGTAATCGAACGCTTTTTAGGGCCTCGTCGCAAATACCTCCATTCAATTGCACGGACTACACAGTACTACCGCCATCCGATACAATCCACATTAGCCTAAACCTCTACCGCCACAACTTGCATGTGGCCATTGTCGATGCTTCCGGGGCACCAGTGGACGCAAACCTGGTGCATACGAACTGTCCTCTGGATCTCGGTGGAAGAATACCTCCACTGGGCGGAAAGCGATTTTTTGCTCCGGCGGACTTCACGCCCCGGCAGCCCTTTACCATCCGGGCTTTGAGCCGGTATGACCTGAGGGTAAGGTACTCCATGGTATCAGCCAATATTGAAGAAGTGCTCAACCGTGGACCGTTTCAATTGGAGTTTTTTGTCATCGACAAGGAGCTGAACGTCAGCCAACCAGCTCGGACCGGGATCGTTACGCTCGACGAGATTACCGTGTTGAGGTAATGGACCAGCTCCGAGGTACTACTTGATAAATCTTTGATCAAAAAATACGTCGTCAGACCACAGCCGAAGAAAATACATACCTTGAGGAAGGTCTTGGGTACTGACCGCTTGCTCCTTTTCGATAGCACCACTTTTTACTGCGCCTCCTCTTAAGTCCATGATTTCAAACCGTTGGAAACGCTGCTCTGCATTCCATCGGAGGTAATCGCCAATTGGGTTGGGATAAATTGTAGGGGCGAAACGAGAGGCTGACGGAGGCACGGAAGTCACCAGATTATTGATAAACTCGCAATCCGGGCTCAGTAGGGTGCCAAATGCACTGCGCACCAGCCCGTCATCGTCAACTACCTGAATGTAGATGTACCGGTCTCGATCCAATTCGTTGAAGGTAATCTCGAAGGTGTTTTCATGCACTAAATTGTTCAGATCAATAGCATCAAGGGGTTCGCCGTTCACCGTTGCAATGAGTTCGACAGGGGATAATACCACCGAGTAGGCTTCTTCACTGTCGATGGTGAATTGGATGGGTTCCGTGAATACTTCACATTCTCCGCCACTGAATGAGATGCGGGGAGCTATTTTGAGAACTTCGCTTTCCTCTTCTTCGACCACAATGATTTGCGAATCGACGACGGTACTGGAGATAAGCGTTCTTACACCGTTGATCCGTCGAAACTCATTGATCCTATAGGCGATCACGTACTCCGCGCAGTTCGAGGCGCCCGCGGGGCAGTCCTGATCGCTGAGGTTGAGAAAGTCACCCGGGCTGTCCCAGGTCAGTAACCCGGAAAACCGACCCAACGTCAAGGTGGGTGGTCCAGTCCCGAGCTCATTGCCGGCAGAAAAATTGGAATAGAATTTTGGATTGGTCGGAAATTCGTAGTTGGTAGTCACCACATCTCGTGCCTGCTGGGGAATTTCCGTTTCGAACTGAAGATCGTCACCATCCTCCTCTTCTATTTCAGCGATTGAGAAATATGTCCTCCCCGCAGTGGCCTCCAAAACGGTGGGTGAGAGCAGTGCCGGTGTACTGTTCACCCCCACGGCGTCATCGACTCTAACCATCATCTCCACGTAAAAGGCAGTATTCACCGAGTTCTCCATGTTTGCGATACCACGGTTACGGAACTCCTCTCGATAACTGATCACGTACTCACCCTGAGAGGCGTAGGTATGGACTACTGTGAATTCGGCGCGCACCACGTTTGGGGAGAGTTGTGTTTCTGAAATGATGAAGTCACCGGTCTTTGAATCTCCATCACCAAAGTCGAAGGTGCCTGAGCCGAATTGTATGCCACTGTCCGTGTCTCGGAATCCTACAAATGTGAATTGGTAGGTCAAGCTTAGGAGATCTCCTCTCTTTGCCTGAATGAATCCACCTCGGATGTGCGTGGCATCGAGCTTGGAGGTAATGGTGAGCACGGCCACCACACACATAAAGTGCTTTAGTCTTTTGTACATAGCTATGCGTAGGCGCCAAATATACGACTTATCGCATGTGTGAATATCTATTACGTAGGCGTGGGTATTTGCCTGTGTGGGGGATTTTCTCCGCCGAAGCCTGCCTAGAATTATGTGGAGAAGAATGGGTTCGCTGCAAAAAGCGAAGCCCGCCGTCGCACCGATACTCGGCGCTAAGGCGGGCGAAGGTGGAGCCGGAGGGATTCGAACCCTCGTCCAGAGAAGGAAATCATGCATCCTCTACATGCTTAGTCTTACCTTGCGATCTTACCAATACGCTGGTGGTTAGACGACCCACGCATTAGCCAGTCACTGAAATTTCGCCTTTGGTTAGTAACCTCCCAAAGACTAGTCCCTCATTATGACACCCCAAAATCCTACCCGAAGGACGGAGGCCTGGTGGGATGTGGCCAGGGAACGTCGCTGGACGCTCAACCTTTTAAGCCTGTCTATTCAACAAATAAGTTGAATTAGGCAGCCATGGCGTAATTAGATTCGCCAATTATGGTTCGAGCATATTGATTACGGATGCATACTCATCACCCGGCATGCAAATACATCACCTACACTTCCTGTCGATTCCAGTCGGCCCCGAAGTATTTGTCTCGCAAAGCTAGGGGCTATACGCACTCAACTACAAATGGTTGTCAGTTTACCGAGCGGAAATCCATAAAATCTAACGGCGCTTACATAAAAAGGTATTGCGATTAATATTCCCCATAGAACAATAATCAGACTTCTGCAGCGGACGGGTTGAGCATCTGATCTTGCGATAATTTCTCTTTTGTAACCAAGGTAGTTTTTGTCCGCATTTTTGAGCTGCCAAGATGATTTATCTTGCATGGCAAAAGTTCGTGGTCATGAAGCTGAATGTTGCACTGATACAAGCCGCTCCCGTCTTCTTGGATCTCAATAGGTCCATTGACCGAGTCGAGCAGCAACTGAGAGAGGTAAGTGATCATAGCCCGGACCTCGTTGTCTTTCCGGAGGCATTTCTACCCGGTTATCCGAGGGGCCTATCCTTCGGCTCCGTAGTAGGAAGCCGAAGTGAACAGGGGAGAGACCTATGGTTGCGCTATTCGCAAAATGCACTGACTGTCCCCGGACCGGATCTGGATCGTCTGAGCAAACTAGCGAAGCACTTCAGTGTACATCTGGTCATCGGAGTGGTGGAGCGATCACAAACCGGGACACTTTTTTGTACAACGCTTTACTTCGATGCAGAAGGTCGGCTGATAGGTAAGCATCGGAAGCTGAAGCCCACCGCCTCGGAGCGTGTGATCTGGGGCGAAGGAGATGGGGCGGACTTAGAGGTGTATGATACCGCCATTGGGCGGATCGGTGGATTGATTTGCTGGGAAAACTACATGCCACTTGCGCGCGCCTGGTTGTATGAGCACGGTGTGCAGATTTACATCGCACCTACTGCTGATCAGCGGGACAGCTGGCAATCGACGCTAAAGCACATCGCGTGCGAGGGTCGTTGTTTCGTGCTTGGCTGTAACCAATATGTCCGGAGAGAAGATTATCCTGATGATTTGCCTGGCGAATCCGTCGATGACCTACCGGAGGTATTGAGCCGGGGGGGCAGCGTCGTCGTAGATCCTTTAGGCGAGATCGTTGCAGGTCCCATCTGGGACGAGTCCGGATCTTTATTTGCTGTGCTGGATTTAGATGAAGTGACCCGAGCAAAACTAGATTTTGATGCCGCTGGACACTACGCTCGTGGGGATGTCTTCGAGTTGAGGAAAAAGGTGTAGGGGTTGGTACTTGGCCCGATAAAGAAATGGGGAGTGTCCCAAAAGCTCGTCATTCAGACGGAAGGAAGAACCTCAATTTTGCAAAGATCTGATAATCAATGCCTAAAGATCCTTCACTTCGCCTCTGGATGACGTCTGCTTGTGCCTTTTTGAACCCCCCCCCTATCTCCCATCTTTTTAAAAGGTCGTTGCTATCGAAGTCAGCGGAGGCACATTGTTCTCCGAGCCGGGATAGCCTTCATTTTGGTTAATGACGCCGAGGGTATTGGCGTTGATGACCGTTGCCGGTACAGGCCACAGCACATGATATGGCAGTATCCTGCAAGGATTGACTCCCCATAATAAGTTGATCTCGAAGAAGATGTTGTTCGCAACTACATGGTCGTAGTAGAAATTATTCGTACTAAAGTTTGCGATACTATAACCATTGAGGCTATTGTCGGCCATGATAAAGGCCATTCTTGCCAACTCCGTCTTCCTGGGGGCTTCAGCAAACAGCTCCTTGGCCCGGTCAGCCAGGATTAGCTCAATGGTCACATCTCCTGGAGTCACTTCGAGAGCCTCTGCTCTGCGTCGTACCACATTCAGATCCGCTGCAGCATTGGCCAGGTCCTCTTGCCAGTAGTAGGCTTCTGCCCTGACCAGATACGCACCTGCCAGTCGGAAGATGTACCAATCTGCATTACCCCCGAGAGGCACAGCTGTAGGATCATCCTGAGGGACAAACGATATGTAGTGAGGGAAAGAATAAAAATGCTGGAAAGTGTCGATGGGATTCGCAAAGAAATCTGCGTTAATAGGCTCGCCAAAATTGGGCGAAGTCTCCCGATTGTATACCAGTTCTTCCTTCTCTATCCAGTTGGCATCGCTTCTCCTGAGGTCGCCGGGATCGTTGCGCCAGATGTCATATTGGTAGTACGGTGTCGGGCGAGCAAATCCATTACCTCGTCCCAACGAGTCATACATCTCTCCTGAGGCGATTGTACCACCCCCTCCGCTACTGTCTCGTACCCGGCCGTTCCACCAAGCTGGGTTGTAGTCCCGCATCGTTGCCAAACCGTTTGTTCGTGCTCCCTCAGGCGCTTCAAAGCGGTCGACTACGGCCAGGATCGTTTCGGTATTTTCTGGCGTATGGATGTTCTCAGGTCGATGCAAGTCCCAAAGCACATTGCGTGTGGGATCTCCGGCCCATGAGCCAAATCTGTTCTCCATCAGCGCAAAGGGTCCGTTGATCACCTCAGTTGCTGATTGTACGGCCGCTGCAAACTGACTATCCGCGAGATAGATCTTTGCCAGCAGGTAGTGCCCCGCATAGACGGTGATGGCCCCGGGCACTGCGGCTTCTGGCAGGTGCTGGACCGCAAATTGCATATCCTCAATGAGCTTGGCGAGAATCGTCTTTCTCGAGTGAGAGAAGAAATCCACCTTGGCATCCTGTATTTCATTACCAATAAATGGCACGTCTCCATATTGATGGACCAGACGGTAGTACCAGTAGGATCGATGGAAAAGTGCCTCGGCCAGCACCTCGTTGCGC
>JBCCXG010000153.1:0-10784 GCA_039191945.1 Bacteroidota bacterium | reverse complement strand
GTGTAGGAAACGAAACGGAAGATCGTGATATCACAATCGCTCGTCATGCGGGAGATAACACCGGAGATCGGGACGAATGGCTTGCGGCGATCATTGATGAGGTCCGCATATCGAGCATTGCGAGATCTGATGACTGGATTGAGACAGAGTACAACAACCAGTATAATCCCGGTACGGGAGGGTTCATCAAAACGCTCGGCGTCGAGACCCTGGCTTGTTCCATTGCCGCGGGGACCATTACGAGTGATGATACGCCGATCTTTTCGGGAGGGACCGCTACCTTGACCCTTTCTGGATACGATGGAGCGGCTACATTGCAATGGCAATCATCGGCCGACAACAGCAGTTGGAGCCCGATTGGGGGAGCGACGTCCGCCAGCTATACAACATCCGCACTGTCCTCGGATACTTACTATCGAGTGGCCGTAACGAACAGCTGCACGAATTATTCGTCGTCTTTCCTGATCAATGTGGAACCGACGTTTCTTGGCGGTGGGTACCTGTTCAGAAAGAAGCTCACGATCGACGGGTCGCAGGTAAGCGGCAACTTGTCCAATTTTCCTGTATTGGTCAATATTTCGGACGAGGACTTAGCCAATCATGCCCTCTGCTCAGGATTTGATATTGTTTTTACGGACGAAACCGGATCGGCTTTGCTGGATCATGATTTGGAAAGCTATGAACCAAGCGCAGGTACGGTCACCGCATGGGTGAGGATGGACCTGTCCTCTGGCACGGACAAGGACATCTACATGTACTTTGGCAATCCCAGCGCCAGTGACCCTTCGACAGACGCGGATCAGACATGGGATGGTAATTTCATGGGGGTTTGGCACTTTGCTAGTGACAATACCGATGTCTCCAGCAATAGCAATGATTTTACAGCGGTCAACGCTCCTGGAACAGACACCGGCAAGATTGGTCAAGGACTAGAATTGGACAATAATGGTGTGACACCTGCTTCTAGTAGGCACAGTCTCTCGGCTGCAGACGATGGTGATTTCGATCTGACCACTGGCATGACGATCTCCATCTGGATGAAAATGGACGTCTATGAGGACTGGGCCAGGGTAATCCTCCGGAATGACGACGATGGAGGTACTCAACCCTATACCAACTACGGACTTCACTTTAACAATGCTCGGCAGATGCAGCTGAAGCTTGGTCATAACGATGGAAATGGCTCTACAGCTACTTCTCCGGGCACGTTCAATTCAGACCAGTGGTACTACTTGACAGGCACCTTTGATGGTGCGATTGGCCGCCTGTATGTAGACGGTGTAGAAGTAAATACAGTTAGCGATAATGATCCACTGGAGGTCAATAATGAGCCCTTGATCATAGGCCGGCGCTACCACGGTACTGGTAGTGGAAGTGGATTCTTTGACGGGGTTTTAGACGAGGCAAGGCTCTCCAATATTGCCCGATCTGCGGACTGGATTGCTACGGAATACGCCAATCAAAATGATCCGGCAGGATTCATCAAATCCATCGCGGCCATCGAGACGACATGCGGCCTAGAGACCGGCACAATCAACCCCGGCTCCATTAGTCTCGAAAGTGGTGTGAGTACCTCGATTTCGATTCTGGGCTATGAGTCCGGTGCTGCGCTCCAATGGCAATCCACAACCGACGGTTGTACCTGGTCTAATGTCTCTGGTGCCACCTCCAGTCTACTCACCACGGGGCCACTGACCGTAGATACTAAGTACAGGGTGGCCATTACCAATGGGTGTACCGCCTATAGCGACGTATCACAAGTAACAGTGGGCATCGCATCAACGGGCACCAAGCGAATCACTGTCTCTCAAGCTGACGTGTACGGCAGTGACGACCTCATCAACTTCCCACTGCTGGTCAGCTTAACGGACAATGACCTGCGCACCATCGCCAATGGAGGGTCCGTTCAAAACGACAATGCCTACGACATTAACTTTGAGGATGAGAACGGGACGGTTCTTAGTCACGAAATAGTGTCTTACAATGCATCAACAGGTGCCTACGAGGCCTGGGTCCAGGTTCCGCGACTGAAATACAATGCGGACACGGAGATCTTTCTCAACTATGGTTCATCTGGCGTGACGGATGATCCTTCTGCTGCCAGCACCTGGAACGGTGATTATCTCGCAGTCTACCACCTCGAGGATGCCCTTGATGCGACGAGCAATAGCCGAGATCTCACGGTCAGTGGAGGCGCACAACCCGGAGCTACCGGCCAGTTAGGGAACGCTTACGAGTTTAACTTCTCCGGTACAAGTGGCTATTTAGAAGATGCGGATGCGGCAGCCTACACCGATGGATTAGGTGCTTTCACGATGCAGGCCTGGGTAAAGTCCCATGTCGCAAGTACCAATGATGGCTTCCTCACGCTAAATGCAGCTCAGGTGAATGATGGAGGCACGGGTATGCGGTTCGATGTTACGGGTGCCGATGGTGGAGGCTCTAGTCTGATCAAGATAGGGGTCAATACCGACAATACGCCCAGGAATATCGAAGGAGCCAGCGGCCAGACATCAACCGATTGGATCCACGCGGTGGTCACGTGGACGACAGGCACGGACCCTATTCTTTACGTCAATGGCACCGTGAGCGTCCCGACGGGCACAAGAGACTTGCCGGCCAATGGGTTGATGACTGAAGGTGGTGCCTTGCGCATCGGAGATCACCCGTTTGGCAATTGGGATGGTGACGTGGACGAAGTACGATTGCTGGGTACACAGCTATCGGCAGGCTGGATTCAAACGGAGTACTTCAATCAGGACGATCCCACTGGATTTATCACCGTGGCAGATGCGTGCACAGTCGAGGCTGGCGTTGTATCCGCTTCAAATACCAGCGCGAACGTCAACGGTGAAGCCACACTGTACCTCAATGGCGAAGAGACCGGCTCGACCATCCAGTGGCAGATTTCATCGAATGGGGCCGACTTCTCTGATATTTCGGGTTCCACAACTGATACCCTCAATACCGGTGCTTTAACTGCCAGTCGTTATTACCGAGTAGCGGTGACCGGATCATGTACCAACTATAGTGATGCTCAATTGATCACCGTCCAAGGTGGCAACCTCGCGGGGTACGATTTGAGGAAGAAGATCACATTGACCGGTTCAGAAATCGCGGATGATCACACGGACTTTCCAGTCCTTGTGCGAATAGATAGTGATGCCGACCTGGCAGCCAATGTCACCAACAGTAACGGTTTTGACATTGTCTTTACCGAGGCCGACGGCGTGACACAAGTTCCTCATCAGTTGGAGAGGTTTGATGATGCGACCGGACAATTGGTGGCCTGGGTCAAGACCAATCTTACCGGGGGAGCTAACAAGGAAATGTACATGTACTATGGCAACAGTTCGGTCAGTGCCGCCACGGAAGACGTTGCCAATACTTGGAATGCTGGTTATCGAGGAGTGTATCATTTGGCAGGTAATGATACTGATGCCATTGGCACCGGAAGTCCTTCATCGGTAAATACAGCAACCGCCACAGGCATCATTGGAGAGGCGTTTGACTTTGTCGAGAGCAGTTCCGCATATGTCAATACGGCTTTCACTTATGGCAGTACCGTAACTAGTAATATGAGCGTATCCGCTTGGGTAAATGTGGACAATACTACCAGTGATCACACGTTGCTCGGCACCTTTGATTTTACGTCTGGTTCACCCAATGAAAGTGAGGGCTTCCTCCTTTGGATGGACAATGGCGCCGATCCAGGCTTTGCGTTTGCAATTACCTCGCAAGTCAGTGACGAACTTCCTGTCACGGTGGGGACTACAAATGCAATATCAGGTCTAGTCGGAAATTGGCATCACGTCGTCGGAACATGGGACGGCACTAACCTGAGGATTTATGTAAATGGCAGTGAGGTGGACGCTGGGACCATGTCTGATGCCTACAAGGTCTCGACTGAGCCGATGGCCATCGGTGCGCAAGGTGACTTTGGTCGTCGCATGGATGGCTTGATCGATGAGGCGAGATTCTTGAACAGCACATTGGACGCGAATTGGATTCTTACCGAATACAACAACCAGCGTATTGGATCCACTTTCATGACGCTAGGAGCACAGGAGTGGAACTGTGGGATTTCACCTACTGGCACGGTGACAGCGTCTGTTACGGCGGTGCAGAGCGGCGAAACCACCGACTTACAACTAACCAATTACCAATTGGGTACGACCCTTCAGTGGCAGTCCTCGAGCGACGGGACGGTATTCTCCGATATTGGGGGTGAGACAGCAGCGTCACTAGTCGGATCGACCGTCAATCAAGATACCCACTACCGCGTGAGGCTCAACGATGGAACTTGCGATGCGTACTCAGATACCGTGCTGGTCAATGTGACCTACGATTTCGTCGAAGGGTACAGCTATCGCATGGGGGTTACCGTTCCCGCGGCCAATGTTAGCGGCTCCGGAGACTTGACGGATTTTCCTCTCCTGGTGGACATTACCAATGACGACATCCGTTCAGTTTCCAATGGAGGTCATGTGCAAAACGACAATGGTTATGAGCTAAAATTTGCCACCTTAGACGGGACAGACTTAACTTATGAAAGCGAAGAGTATGATCCGGTTACCGGTCGCCTAAGGGCCTGGGTCAACATTCCTACGCTGTCAGGAAGTACAAATACGGCCTTCTACCTCTACTATGGAAATTGCTCAGCGATCGCTGATCCGAGTTCATCGGCAACTTGGAACAGTGACTTCGCGGGTGTGTATCACATGGACGATGGTGGGGATCAATCAGACTCGAAGGGTGTATACAATTTGACGAACGATGGCACGACATCCGCCGCCGGACAAATTGGTAACTCGCGAGACTTCGAGGCCAATGACGATGACCACCTTGATTTTGCCAATGACATCGACATTGTTCGAAATGCCCCGGCCATTTCTATTTCATTATGGATGCGGCCAGAGTCCGTCAACGGCAACTTCATGTTGGCTGCTTTAAGCACGGATGATGGCACGAGTACCACGACCTCCCGCGTGAGCCTGGAGTTCGGTAACGGTACTGCCTTGGGAAGGGTGAGATATGGCGGTCGCGCAGGTGATGGAGAGGCCTTCCGGCTGACCCAACAACCCAGTGCCACTATCACCAGCACGGGCAACTGGCATCATGTCGTAGGTGTATTGGACTATGCTAACGATGAGATCAGGATCTACATTGATGGCTCATTAGCCTCATCCACCGCTTCTGCCAATTTCACGGCGACCTCCTCTTCGAATACGCACTCTACCAACGGTGCAGTGGGTGCTGAAGATAATGGTGGTGGTACCAGACACTTCGATGGACGCATCGATGAGCTCCGTATTCTTACCGCCGAACTCACTGTGGAGTGGATTCAAACCGAATACAATAACCAGCTCAATCCGACCTCGTTCATCACGCTGGACGGAGAGGAGTCAGAGTTTCAGTGGACCGGCGCTAACGGTACAGCTTGGTCCAATACCGGGAATTGGAGTAGTTGTGAATTACCGAGTGCCAGTACACCCATTCGCATTCCCGATGTTAGTAATGGCAACGACCCTGTCATCTCAGGGGATGTCGTGATGCAATCTTTGAGTGTAGATACTGACGCTACCATCTCCTTGGGTAATGGGGAGGTTACCCTGCATGGAAGCATCGAAAACAGTGGCGTAATCAATGCCGGGACCGGCACCGTAGTATTGTCAGGCAGTGAAAATCAAACCATCAGCGGCAACGAGATCACTTTCAATAACCTGACCATCAACAAATCCGACGATGGCGAGGTCGTAGTGTTTGACAACATGAGTGTAGAGGGTACCCTCGCGCTGACGTCTGGGTACATCAACCTGGCCAACGGCAATCTGACGATGAAAGGTGGCTCCTTTTCTGGAGGTAGCGATGAGTCCTTCGTGCTGACCACAGGCTCATCATGCCTTCGTCAAAACGTAAACAACACTGCTGTTTTGTTTCCATTAGGTGCAGCCTTAGGAAGCTATACGCCCGCCATCCTGGACAACTCCGGCGTGGCCGATACCTTCTGTATCAGCGTCATTGGCAATGTATTCGAAGAGGGCGAATCTGGATCCGAGTTTGCCGAGGGCGTCGTGGCACGAACCTGGTTGATTGACGAGGAGGATAGCGGCAATTCCAATGTAGCGTTGACCTTACAATGGCTGAATTCGGTACAGAAAAACGGGTTTGTTCCGGATGATGCGCAGATCACCCATTACAATAGCGGGTTGGGTAATTGGGAAACCATGACTTCTGGGTCCTTGGTGGAGCTAGGCGGGGGAAGATATTCCATGACGGCAACAGGTATCATGGACTTCTCGCCTTTCAGCGTTGGGTCTACTATCACGACATTGCCGATCGACTTGATATTCTTTGACGCAGAGAGAGCTGGGGACGAAGTTGTGGTCAAGTGGGCAACCGCCTCCGAGATTGACAATGACTTCTTTACGATTGAGCGAGGCAGCGATGGCAAGACCTTCGACCCGATCGCGACGGTGTCTGGACAAGGCAACTCCAACGAAAGGGTGGATTATTCACATAATGACAATAGGCCAGATCCTGGGTTCAACTATTACCGCCTAAAACAAACTGATTTTGATGGTTCCTACACATATTCCAATGTAGTGCTTGTACAGGACGGTATCGCACGGACACCTGAGCTGTCCATCTATCCTAATGCGAACGATGGATTGGACTTCTACTGGTCGTTGAACGGTATGGTGCCCAACTCACAGGTGATCCTGACACTACACGATGTTCAAGGTAATCTACTCGGAAAGCAGGTCATCCAATCAGACGCCAATGGTGTTTACCTGGGCCAGGGGTTTGAGCAGGTCAAACTAGGTGCGGGTCTCTACCTGCTCAAAGCGACCAATAACGGTAAGGAAATAATACATCGATTGATAGTCCAATGACAATCGAGATACAAACGGTCAGTCTTGCATGGAAATCCACGTTGAGACCCCTATTGGCCACGATGACTTGGGTGTTTTTTCGATGTACTCCATGTGATTTTATATTGCTAATAACTGTATAGTGTAAAGATGCGCCAAGACATACTTGCTGGAAATCGAACACGCAGCGACCAAGACAACCGCGAAAGACATCTTTCTGCCTTGGGACGCTTTGCCCTACTTATCGTATGCTTTACCATGCTGACTGCCGGCGCTCATGGCCAGTGGTTGGCGGGTTATGACTATCGCAAAGAGATTGTGCTGGACGGTAGCAAGATCGACGGTACGCTGGGCAATTTTCCGGTCCTGATCAATATCACCGACACGGACCTCGGCTGCAATGCGCTCTCCTCAGGACACGACATTGTATTCACAGATCCAAGTCATACGGTCTTGGACTACGAATTGGAATCATTCGATAACGCCACGGGTGAAGTAGTGGCATGGGTCAAGCTTGACCTTGATGCAGGTGTTGATGAGACCATTTACATGTATTTTGGCAATGCGGGTGCTGCGGACGGATCCACAACGGCGACCTTCTCTGGTGTTTTTGACGGCGTGTACCATATGGCAGATGCCTCTAGTGCAACGGGTAACTTTGACGGTTCAGCCGTCGGTGGTGCCTCAGCCACTTCCGGCTTATTCGGAGATGCATTTTCATTTGATGGTAATAATGACCGCATTAATCTGGGCACGACGACACTGATCGATGGTCGCAGTTCCTTTACCATATCTGCCTGGGTCAACGTAGATGAGGCTCCGGCGTCGTTCTACTACTACGGCATATACGGTCGTTCTGATGACTCGCCAATAGACGGAAGTCTTTTATTTGGCCTTGGAAGTTTTGGGGCCTCTGACACCAAAATCACCGTTGAATCAGCGGATGGTACGCCCTGGGATTCGAATCAGTCAGATTTCGAAACAGGTACTGGTACTTGGGTATATGTGGCAACGCGTTATGACGATGCTACTGGGGATTTGACCATCTATCGCAATGGAGGTATTGATGACACGCACTCGTTAGATATTCCACCGGCAAGGGCTAGTTTGGCTCAGCAGATCGGTTCTGCCTATGACAATGACTTCTACTTTGATGGACTGATTGACGAAGTGAGGTTGACCACCAGTGACCTTGGGGAGGACTGGATCACTACCGAGTATAGCAATATGTCAGACCCTGGAGTTGGGGGCTTCATTAAATCCCTGGGTTCACTCCAGCAGGAATGCAGCATCAGTTCTGGAGTTGTCGTGGCGGAGGAGACACCCATCGAAAGTGGTACCAGTACTACACTGACCCTGTTGGGCTACGAAGGTGGAGCCACGCTCCAGTGGCAAAGCTCTACGGACAATTGCAATTTCGCTGACGTTTTCGGTGAGACTTCTGAGACCATCAATACAGGTAACCTTTCCGAGACCACTTACTATCGGGTCATTGTGACCAGTGGCTGCGACATCGAGTCAGGCGCTGTCGCTATCGAAGTAGTACAACCTTATCTTGCTGGCTACACCTATCGCAAGAAGCTGACGTTGGACGGTGCGGGGATATTCGGTAACCATACCAATTTTCCATCCTTGATCGACTTTAGTAGCGACGCGGACCTTGCAGCGAACGTGACAAACGGCGACGGTTGGGATATTGTCTTTACCGATAGCGACGGGACCACACTGCTCAACCACGACCTGGAGTACTATGACAACTCGACGGGTGCTCTACGGGCTTGGGTCCAGATGGGTTTGACCGACCAAACGGACAAAGAGATCTTCATGTATTTTGGCAATCCCACGGCGACAGATCCGGGGCTTGATGCAGCGGCCACTTTCGATGCGACCTACGTTGGCGTCTGGCATTTTGATGATCCATCTGGCAACATCAGTGATACCAAAGCAAGCAACGACGCCACGGCCAATGGTACGATAGGATACTCCGCTACAGGTCAGATTGGTGGTGCGTTGGACTTCAGTGGTGACGACTATCTGGTCATCAGCGACAATGCCTCTATTCAGGATATTACACCTCTTACTATCTCGTTCTGGGCGCAGATCGAGAGCAATGGCAACGGTGACTCTTTTTGGTGGAAGGATAACGGAGCTGGCTTGGAAATCATCTCTGGCAACACGTGGAATTTTGACCTGGATGCCAACGGCGACCGACTGAGGAAGCGGTCGAACAGTGGTGCCTTCAGTACGACTTCGCCAGAATGGCGATACTTCTCAGTCACTTGGAATGGTGGGCTGGACGAAGATGATATCACCTTCTATGTGGACGGTGTAGATATTACGGGAGCGGCAGGTGCTGATGGTACAGCGCCCATCGATAGTGACGCCGGCAATGATCTTTACATTGGCTCTAATGGTGGAGCTACCGACTTCATAGACGCCATCCTCGACGAATACCGAATCTCCAACGTAGCCCGATCGCAGGATTGGATTCGGACCGAACACTTCAATCAATCGGATGCCCCGGGTTTCATCAAGTCCTCAGGTGACGCGGTACTCGCCTGCGACGTGGCGACTGGGGCTCCCTCCGTCGATGACAACGAGATCGCCAATGGCGAGGGTACGGAGTTGACCCTCTTTGGATACGAGTTAGGGGCCAGCTTGCAGTGGCAGTCCTCCACGGATAATGTGTCTTTTACTGACATCGGTGGGCAAACTTCCACAACCCTTTCGACGGGTGCCTTGAGTCAGACTACCTATTACCGCGTTGCAGTAACCGATGGCTGCACCAATTATAGTGCTTCCGTTTCGGTGGCTGTTGCGCCAGACTTCGTCACGGGTTACACCTTTCGGAAGAAGATTACCATTGACTCCTCCAAAGTATTTGGCGCATCGGCCCACAGTAACTTCCCGGTGCTCATTGATCTGACGGATGAAGACCTTAGGCATGTTGGAGAGGGCGGATTTGTGGAAAGTACAAGCGGCTATGATATTGTTTTCACGGCCGCAGACGGTCAGACTCAGCTCAGCCATCAGGTGGAACAATACATCAATAGCAACGGCAAATACACGGCATGGGTGCGTATTCCAAGCTTAGATCCTGATGCGCTTACTGTGATTTACCTTTACTACGGAAAGACAGGTGCCTCAGACCCTTCGACTACGGCCACGTGGTCAACTGACTACCAAGCAGTATGGCATCTCAACGAAGATCTGCTCGACTATTCACAGGGGACTACTTACGATGCTACCGACAACAATGGATCCCTAGCGACAGTTGGCCAGATTGGGGGTGCTCGCTCCTTTGACGGTAATAATGACTACTTGTCCCATTCTCTGGCTATCAATACCAACCAAGGGACTTTTTCCCATTGGATTAAGCCTGAATCGTTGGATAGGATTTTGTCCCTTTATTGGTCTGACGGGACAGGTGCAGCTTACGATGGCTTTAATGCAGGAACGAGTGACGTTTTTGAGGTAACTGTGGGTTATCACGAAACACTTGGTGAGTGGTTCTTTGGCTGGCAACAAGGGCAGGGACCTCCGGGCTCAGGTACTGGTGGGCTTAACGCCCGGGCTGTGAGCAGTGTGACCGCAGGTCAATGGTATTACCTCAGTGGAACTTGGGACAAGACGGGCAATATGGTCTTGTATGTAGATGGAGAGGCGCTGAGTAGTGCGGATATGACTACAGAGACTTGGAATGGTGCCAATACCCCTTCTATTCATCGAATAGGTCGACCAGGCCAGTCCACCCGGTATTGGAACGGGGACATGGATGAGATACGTGTCTCAAACGCAGTGAAGAGCGCCGACTGGATCAAGACGGAGTATTTCAATCAGAGCGATCCATTGAATTTTTACACCGTTGAGGATGATTGTCCGGTGGCTGCCGGTACCGCTTCCGCAACG
>JBCCXG010000152.1:0-10863 GCA_039191945.1 Bacteroidota bacterium | reverse complement strand
GTTCATCTTTGCTTTGTACAAGGCCTACGAGGCCACGGATGCCGCGCAGTTCGAGATCAATCCCGTCTTGAAGACCTCTGATAATAAAATCCTGGCCGTAGATGCAAAAGTGAATCTTGATGACAACGCCCTCTACCGGCACAAAGATCTGGTCGAGCTGAGAGATCTGTCCGAGGAAGACCCTTTGGAAGTGGAAGCTGGCCAGAGTGGCCTCAACTATGTGAAGCTGGACGGTAACGTCGGCTGTATGGTGAACGGTGCAGGTCTGGCGATGGCTACGATGGACATCATCAAGCTCTCCGGTGGCGAGCCGGCCAACTTCCTCGACGTAGGAGGTGGGGCCAACGCCAAGACGGTCGAAGCAGGATTCCGCATCATACTGCGCGACCCCAACGTGAAAGCCATCCTGATCAACATCTTTGGCGGCATCGTGCGCGGGGACAGAGTCGCCCAGGGTGTGGTAGAGGCTTATAAAAACATTGGGGACATCGCTGTGCCTATCATCGTCCGCCTGCAGGGCACCAATGCGGAAGAAGGTGCCAAGATCATCGAGGAGTCGGGACTCAAGGTGACCTCAGCCATCCTGCTGAAGGATGCAGCAGACAAGGTGAAGCAAGTGCTGGCTTAGGACACGATTGTATACCGTATTCATCGGTGGAGTCTACTGATGGATACGGGATGATCTTCAACCTATCTTGTCGCTCGATTCGAAGTAAAAAGTCCGCGTTTTATGGACCAGCAGCCTATATCACTCCTTCATGAGGTGGTATCACAGGTCATGACTGCTTTTTTTGATCCTGGTCGACTAGATTGCAGGAGGTGCTTCCAGCATAGTACTCGCGCACATTGTCAATCGAAACCCCAACCACAATGCGAAAAAAGATAGGTCAAAGTTCAGTGCTGTATGGGGCTTTTGTTGGTGCCATTTTTGGACTGATTGCCTCTTGTGCTGAGGTCGAGCAAGGCGTCAATCCAAAGCCCAACATCGTATTGATCATCTCCGATGACCAGGCTTGGAACGATTACAGTTTCATGGGGCACAAGCATATAGAGACTCCCCGGATCGACCAATTGGCCCAAGAATCCCTCACCTTCACGCATGGCTACGTGACCGCTCCACTTTGCAGTCCGTCTTTGGCGTCAATCATCACTGGGTTGTATCCCCGTCAACATGGAGTCCTGGGTAATGATCCTGTTTTCTCTTTCGAAGGTAAAAGGTATGGTAATGAATGGCGGGTAGAAAGGAGCAAGCTTTATCGCTCGACGATTGATCACTTCGAATCGCTACCCACCATAGCTGACAAGTTGGGTGAGATCGGGTACGTGTCGCTGCAGACTGGAAAATGGTGGCTGGGTAACCATCAAACAGGTGGCTTCGACGAAGGAATGACCCACGGAGATCCTGCGAGAGGCGGCCGACACGGGGATGCAGGTTTGACCATCGGACGAGAAGGTTTAGAGGTCATTTACGACTTCATTGATCACTCTGAAAGTAATGAGAAGCCCTTCTTTGTGTGGTATGCACCCTTTCTGCCACACACCCCGCATACACCTCCGGACAGTCTGAGAGAAAAATACATGAAGGTCACCCCCTCCGAACCCGTCGCCAACTACTGGGCCATGTGCGAGTGGTTTGACCATACTTGCGGTCAGTTAATTGATTACGTGGACGAGAAAGGGTGGAGAGAGAACACGTTGTTTATATATATCACCGATAATGGCTGGATACAAGACCCAGATCGTCCCAATCGATACGCACCCCGCTCCAAGAGATCACCCTATGAAGCAGGCATCAGAACGCCCCTGATGTTTCGCTGGCCCGGTACTATTCCTCCGGAGATGAATACGAAAACACCTATGAGCAGTGTCGACATTGCTTCGACGATTTACGCGATTGCCGGAATAGATGGGCCCGAATCTCTTCCGGGGGTACATGCATTGGACAAAGCTCAACGAGAAGAAAGAGAAGCAGTCTTTGCAGCGGCCTACGCTCACGACTTTACTACCGTCGATTCCAGCTTATATTATAGTGTCGCGATCGACTGGCCGTATAAGTTAATCGTCCCAGATCCAAAGAATCAGCCTACAGAAACGACACAACTCTTTAATCTAGCAGTGGATCCCCACGAACAAAAGGCTTTAGCAGATGAGGAGCTCATCAATCAGCTTTCCGAGCAAATCGCCAACTGGAGGAAAGTGAAATGATACCCACCGCGAGGTAGAGTTGGACGTCGACCAATCCAACGTGCACATTAGCAAAATAGAAGAATCGCAAAAAAGCTGACATTTAGGTGGACACTTTTGATAGGTGACCTAATAAATCTTCGTGCAACAAAATAAATAGTGAAAAAATCGTCTAAATAGATTTTCTATTGCAGGGCAATATTTTACTTTTGAATGAAAGAATGAAATTAACAACTGTAGATATCGTCGTGATTACTGTGATTATTCGAGTGCTAGTGCTCGGTAAGAAGGGGTGGTGACGATGTATCTTCAAAAAAATACAAAGACGCCATCCCAACCGGATGGCGTTTTTTTATACAACTGATCATGTACTACAACGACAACACGATCGTCTTTCACAACGGCAACTGGATCAAGGCAAAGGACGCCAAAACGAGCCTGTTTGATCAGACGTTGCACTACGGCACGGGTGTCCTAGAAGGCATACGATCTTACCGCAGCGAGGGCAGTTACAAAATCTTCAAGGGCCTGGATCACTTCAAGCGCCTACACCAATCCGCAGAGCGCATGCATATCCGCATGCCCTACTCTGCTGAGGAACTCACCCATATCGCACACGAGCTGCTGGAAAAAAATCACCTGACCGACGCCTACATCCGACCACTCGTCTACGCCGGCCAAGACATGATGCTCAAGCCTACAGAAGACTCTAACATCTTCATGGCAGCCTGGAGGTGGAAGAAGTACAATGGGCTGAAGCCCTTGGACGTGATGGTCTCAGAGTATCGCAAGCCTAGCGCTAAGGCCATCCCCATCGAAGCCAAAGTAGTGGGTAACTACTCATCCGCCACCCTTGCCTCCGCTCAGGCACGGTACCTGGGGTACGACGAAGCGCTACTCCTGGATGCTGATGATTTCGTTGCTGAGGGCCCGGTCAGCAACTTCTTTTATGAGAAGAACAATGTGCTCTACACGCCAAAAGTCGGCAACATCCTGCCCGGCATCACCCGTGCGGCCATCTTCCACATGGCCAAAGAGCTGGGTGTCGAGATCGTGGAAAGAGACATTGTCGTGGAAGAATTGTACGATGCAGACCAGGCCTTCTTTTGCGGAACTGCTTCGGAGATCAGCCAAATCCAGTCCATCAACGGCGAAAAAATGAAAGGTATTTGGGAAGACTCGGCCTCCTACAGCCTTCACTTCATCTACCAACAAAAGGTTCGCTTCGACGAATTTGAGGACCTGACTGTCGTCTAAGTCTACCATCCAGCCACTGATCACCATGTCCCTAAACAAATACAGCAAAACCATTACCCAGGACCCGAGCCAGCCGGCCTCACAGGCACAGCTCTACGCGACGGGATTGAAGGAGGAGGACTTTGATAAAGCGCAGGTAGGTATCGTTAGCACCGGGTTCGAAGGCAATCCGTGCAACATGCACCTGAACATCCTCTCACATCGTGTGAAAAAAGGGGTGCAAGAAGCCGATCTGGTCGGACTTATTTTTCATACCATCGGTGTCAGTGATGGAATCTCCAACGGCACGACAGGGATGAAGTACTCGCTGATCTCCCGGGACATCATTGCCGACTCCATAGAAACTGTGTGTGGTGGTCAGTTTTATGACGCGGTCGTGCCCGTAGTGGGATGCGACAAAAACATGCCGGGTGCCCTGATTGCCATGGGCCGCCTCAACCGCCCCGGGATCATGGTATACGGAGGCACTGTGCGACCTGGCAAATGGAAAGGTGAAGATCTGAACATCATCTCCGCTTTCGAAGCCTACGGCAAGAAACTCGCCGGTACTATCAGCGACGAAGATTACAAAGGCATCATCCAAAACTCGATCCCTGGTCCCGGAGCCTGCGGCGGCATGTATACAGCCAACACCATGTCATCTGCGATAGAGGCACTGGGCATGAGCTTGCC
This sequence comes from Bacteroidota bacterium, assembly GCA_039191945.1. Taxonomy (GTDB): domain Bacteria; phylum Bacteroidota; class Bacteroidia; order Cytophagales; family Cyclobacteriaceae; genus JAWPMT01. The sequence continues at coordinate 6,750 of JBCCXG010000152.1, read as the reverse complement.
TTTCAGCTCTTCGAACCCCGCCGAGAGCAACAACAAGCAAGAAGAGAGCCTCGATATTGGCAAAGCCATTCGCCACTTACTGGAAAAGGACATCAAGCCGCGGGACATCATGACCAAAACGGCTTTTGAGAACGGGATCAAAGTGGTCATGGCACTAGGTGGCAGCACCAATGCCGTCCTTCATCTATTGGCCATGGCAAGGGCGGTAGACATTGATCTGACACTGGATGACTTCCAGCGCATCAGCGATGCGACCCCATTTATCGCGGACCTGAAGCCCAGTGGACAGTATCTTATGGAGGATCTCCACAATATTGGAGGGACGCCCGCGGTGATGAAATTGATGCTTCGAGAGGGATTTCTTGACGGCTCGTGCCTTACCGTGACAGGCAAAACCCTTGCGGAAAATCTGGATACTGCGCCAGACCTTGCCGAGGGGCAGAAAATCATCCACAGCTTTTCTGATCCGATCAAACCTTCTGGGCACCTGCAGATCCTCTACGGCAACCTTGCTCCCAGTGGGTCGGTGGCGAAGATCACCGGAAAAGAAGGGGAATACTTTGAAGGCCCGGCCCGCGTATACGACGACGAATTTGCTGCGATCGAAGGGATTGGCAATGAAGTGCAAAAAGGAGAGGTGATCGTCATTCGCTACTCCGGTCCCAAAGGTGCCCCGGGCATGCCAGAGATGTTAAAGCCGACGAGTGCCGTCATGGGCGCCGGATTGGGAAAAGACGTCGCACTCATTACTGATGGCCGCTTCTCAGGCGGGTCTCACGGTTTTGTTGTGGGGCACGTATGTCCAGAGGCGCAAGAAGGAGGCCCCATAGGCCTGGTGCAAAATGGTGATATCATTGCCATCGATGCCGCAAACAATACGATAGATCTAAAGATCAGCGATGAAGAAATGAGTGCAAGGCGAGCGGCCTGGAACCAACCGGCCTACCCAGCACAAAAAGGAATCTTAAAGAAATACATTAACTCAGTTGCATCAGCCTCAGAAGGCTGCGTAACAGATGAATAGATAGCCTATGAATACCTCATCACTCACCCTGACGGAAACGAAGAAGAAAGCTACTAAGCGAGTGTCTGGTTCAGAAGGACTGCTCCTCTCCCTGTTGGAAGAAGGCGTGGAAACGATCTTCGGCTACCCCGGAGGCGCGATCATGCCCGTGTACGATGAACTGTACAAGTATCAGGACCGCTTGGAACACCTATTGACGCGCCATGAACAAGGAGCAGCGCATGCCGCCCAAGGGTACGCCCGAGTTTCTGGCAAAACGGGCGTGTGCTTCGCGACTTCAGGTCCAGGTGCGACTAACCTCATCACTGGGATCGCCGACGCACAGATCGACTCCACACCGATCGTCTGCATCACAGGCCAGGTACCCTCGCACCTACTGGGTACAGATGCCTTCCAGGAAACCGACGTCGTGGGCATCTCCATGCCCGTCACCAAGTGGAATTACCAGGTCACTAAGGCGGAAGAAATCCCCTATGCCATCGCTCGCGCATTTTACATCGCCAACTCTGGCAGACCGGGGCCCGTATTAATCGACATTACGAAAGACGCCCAGTTTGCAGAGTTTGACTTTTCCTACGAGAAGTGTGAGAAGATCAGGAGCTACCATCCCTACCCTATTTTGGATGAAGAAAAGATCAACGAAGCGGTCGATCTGATCAATCAGGCGGAAAGACCTTATGTCTTGGTCGGGCAGGGTGTCATCCTCTCGGAGGCGCAAGAGGAGCTGAAGAGATTTTTGGAGAAGACTGGCATTCCCGCTGCGTCGACCCTTATGGGTCTGTCAGCCCTTCCCGTTGACCATCCCAATTATGTGGGCTATCTCGGGATGCATGGCAACTATGGCCCCAATATCAATACCAACAAGTGTGATGTCCTGATCGCCATTGGCATGCGGTTCGACGACCGGGTCACGGGCGACCTCACAAAGTACGCACAGCAGGCCAAAGTCATTCACATCGAGATCGATCCCGCAGAGATCGACAAGAATGTAAAGACCACGGTCGCGATCAACGCAGATGCTAAGCAAGCATTGCATCAGCTGATCGACAAGGTAGCTGACAACACGCACGAAAAGTGGACCAACTCCTTTCGGGAGATGGACAAGATCGAAGAAGAACAGGTGGTCACCAATGAGTTGTTCCCTACCGGCGAGCAAGTGAAGATGGGCGAGGTCATCCGCATTCTTTCCGAGAAGACTGAGGGAAAGGCAGTGATCGTCACTGACGTGGGCCAGCATCAGATGGTGGCCAGCCGATACTACCGATTCACTGACACTCGAGCTAACATCACCTCTGGTGGGCTAGGCACGATGGGTTTTGCCTTACCGGCAGCGATGGGCGCCAAACGAGCGGCACTCGACCGCGAGGTTGTGGCCATCATAGGGGACGGTGGATTCCAAATGACCATTCAGGAGCTCGCTACGATCTTCCAGTACAACCTGGGCGTAAAGATCCTTATCCTGAATAATAATTTCCTGGGCATGGTCCGGCAGTGGCAGCAGCTGTTTTTCGACCGGCGGTACTCTTTCACAGAGCTGGTCAATCCCGACTTCCAACTGATCGCTCAGGGATACAATATCCCTTGCAATAAGGTAACAGCCCGAGATCATTTGGATGATGCCATGCAGACCTTCCTGGATCACAACGGTCCCTACCTGCTGGAGGTAGTGGTCGAAAAAGAAGAAAATGTATTCCCTATGGTGCCCTCAGGTGCCTCAGTTTCTGACATTCGATTGTCCTAAATCCAAAAAGCATGAGCACCTTATATAGCGACGATCACGCGGACCACACCACCAAAGAATACACGCTATCTGTGTTGACCGAGGATAAATCAGGTCTGCTCAACAACATTACCATCATCTTCACACGAAGGAAGATCAACATCGTGAGCCTCAACGTGTCCGCGACCGAGGTACCAGGCCTGAGTCGATTTTCTATTGTGATCACCTCTACGCGGGATCAGGCGGAAAAAGTCGTGAAGCAAATTCGTAAGCTCATCGATGTGCTTGGTGCCTTTGTCTACGAAGAAGATGAGATCTACTACCAGGAGATCGCTCTTTACAAGGTACCCACGGAAGTCTTCCTCAATGGCAACACCATAGAGACCCTCGTGCGGAACAACGGTGCGCGCATTCTTGTGATCGAGCAAGACCACATCGTCATCGAGAAGACAGGGCACAAGCAAGAGACCCACGATCTATACAAGCAGTTAGAACCTTACGGCTTGTTGGAGTTCGCACGGTCCGGACGCGTAGCGATTTCCAAGAGCAAGCGGAAGACCGAGACCTTCATCAAGCAACTCGAAAACACTCAATCAAACCAACTGAGCATAAAAGATTACTGATTTTTAATTTATTCTAGAACAATGGCAAAAATTGATTTCGGAGGTACCGTAGAAGAGGTAGTAACCCGAGAAGAGTTCCCGCTTGACAAAGCAAGGGAAATACTAAAAGACGAGACCATCGCCATCCTCGGCTATGGTGTGCAAGGACCCGGACAGGCCCTCAACCTAAAGGACAACGGCTTCAACGTCATTGTCGGTCAGCGCAAAGAGTCCAAAACGTGGGACAAAGCCGTAGCAGATGGCTGGGTACCCGGCGAGACACTTTTCGAAATCGAAGAGGCAGCAGAGAAGGGTACGATCCTTCAGTTCTTACTATCGGACGCGGGACAGATTGCATTGTGGCCCACCATCAAGAAGCAACTCTCTCCCGGAAAGGCCCTCTATTTTTCTCATGGATTTGGTGTCACCTACAACGACCAGACGGGTATTATCCCCCCCGATGACGTAGATGTGATCCTGGTCGCACCCAAAGGTTCTGGCACCTCACTTCGTCGATTGTTCGTAGCCGGCAAGGGGCTCAACTCCAGTTTTGCCATCCACCAGGACGCTACCGGCAAGGCACGTGAGCGGGTCATTGCATTAGGTATTGGCGTTGGTTCAGGTTACCTATTCGAAACCGATTTCAAAAAAGAAGTCTTCAGCGACCTCACGGGCGAACGTGGCAGCTTAATGGGCGCGATCCAGGGACTATTTGCCGCACAGTACGATTTGCTGCGCAAGCGTGGCCACTCACCTTCTGAGGCCTTCAACGAGACCGTGGAGGAAGCGACCCAGTCTTTGTATCCACTAGTCGCCGAAAATGGTATGGATTGGATGTACGCCAACTGCTCCACTACTGCCCAACGAGGCGCGTTGGATTGGTGGAAGAAATTCCGAGATGCGGTTTCACCTGTGTTTGAAGAATTGTACGATAGCGTGGCGACAGGCAACGAAGCCAAGATCACCATAGAAGCCAACCAAAAGTCGGATTACCGCGAGAAGTTGGAAGAAGAATTGAAAGAATTGCAAGAATCTGAAATGTGGCAGGCGGGCTCAGCCGTGCGACAGCTGAGGCCGGAAAATAAATAGTGATTTGGGGCTCCCGTGAAGTAGAGAGTGTTCGGCTAAGCTTTCAGGCACAATCAGACTTCTCTCACTTCACGGCGGGCTGTCCAGGACTGCGCTTGCGCTCCGGTCCTACGGACCAAGTCCCTACCATCCCTGAGCCGTTGACACCGTCGCTAGCCAAGTTCAAGTAAAAGGCACAAATATGACACCCGAAACACTGCACACCGACGTGTACTTCCCCAAGGTTGAGGACATCAAGTCCGCCGCGCACAAGCTCAAGGGCGTCATTCACCCTACGGCACTGCAGCTCAGTTACAATTTGACGGAGCAGTACGACGCGCAGGTCTATATCAAGCGGGAGGACCTTCAGATTGTCCGATCCTACAAGATCCGGGGTGCCTACAACAAAATCACCTCACTATCAGAGAAGAAACTCAAGGCCGGTATCGTCTGCGCCAGTGCAGGTAACCATGCACAAGGTGTAGCGCTGTCCTGTAAGCTCCTGAATGTCCACGGCAAAATCTTCATGCCTTCACCGACCCCCAAGCAAAAAGTCGAGCAGGTCAAAATGTTTGGCAAGGATCAGGTCGACGTCATCCTTACAGGAGATACATTCGATGATGCCTACGCCGAGGCCAAAAGCGACTGTGAGGAGAATGGCAGTACCTTCATCCACCCGTTCAACGATGAGAAAGTCATCGAAGGGCAGGGCACTGTAGGTTTGGAGATTTGGGAAGAGAGCTCATTCCCCATTGACTACCTCTTCTTGCCCATAGGCGGGGGAGGATTGGCATCAGGAGTCGCCACAGTGATCAAATCGCTCAGTCCAAAAACGAAGATTATCGGCGTCGAGCCTCAAGGGGCTCCGGCCATGTACGAAGCCATCAGGCAGCAAAAATTGGTGACACTTGATCATATCGACAAGTTTGTGGATGGAGCGGCAGTGAAGCGAGTGGGGGAAAAGACCTTCCCCATTTGCAATGAGCATGTAGATCAAGTGCACCTCGTCCCAGAGGGCAAAATCTGCTCGACCCTGATCAAGATGTACAATGAGAAAGGTATTGTCCTTGAGCCGGCAGGATGCCTCTCAGTGGCCGCACTCGACGACTTCAAAGAAGAAATCAAAGGCAAGCATGTGGTCTGCCTGCTTTCCGGCAGCAACAACGACATTACCCGCACCGAGGAGATTCGGGAGCGGGCACTGCTCCACGAAAACCTCATGCACTATTTCATTATCCGCTTTCCTCAGCGCGCAGGAGCGTTGAAGGAGTTTGTGGCGGAGGTGCTCGGGCCCTCGGACGACATCGTTCACTTTGAATACACCAAAAAGACAAGCCGGGAAAAGGGCCCTGCCCTGATCGGCATTGAACTAAAAGACAGTGTGGACTTCGAGCCACTATTGGACCGAATGAAAGCACGCAACTTTTTTCACGAATACCTCAACAACCGACCAGACCTACTCAACTATTTGGTCTGATTGCTAACCGACCTACCGCGAAGATGAAAGTTCTGAAATTTGGTGGCACTTCAGTGGGCTCCGTTGAAGCCATCAAACAAGTAGCATCCATTGTAAAACAGGGCGCTGACGATGGTCAGCAACAAGTCGTCGTCGTTTCCGCCTTCAGTGGTGTCACCAACGAACTGGAGGAACTCGCCCGATTGGCCTCCTCGGGGGATAAAGCGTACCTGGAAGTACTGGAAAAGCTTGCTGCAAAGCACTATCAAGTGTACGATACACTCACACCAGGAGCGGACCGTCAGTTCCTCGATGAAAACATAGCCCTTCTTACAGATGTACTACAGGGCATCTACCTATTGAAGGAGCTCACGGCCAAGAGCGATGCGTATGTGATGAGTTTTGGAGAGCGAATGTCTTCGTACATCATCGCAGAGTACTTCAACACGCTCGTGGAGACGAAGCGCTTTGACAGCCGCGACTACCTTATCGTCAACCAGGATGTCTCAGTAACCGCCATTGATCACAAACGATCCATTCAACGCATCGGAGCCATCGATTCCTTCGCGCAAGTCAATGTCTTCCCCGGGTTCATTGCCTCTACGACAGAAGGTATCACTACCACCCTGGGTCGCGGGGGGAGCGACTACTCTGCAGCATTGTTTGCCAACCTCTTCAATGCGACGGAACTCGAAATATGGACTGACGTGAGCGGGCTCCTGTCCGCAGATCCAAACCTCGTGAAACAGGCACGAGTGATCGAGCACCTTTCTTACGAGGAAGCCATGGAGCTGTCGCACTTTGGCGCTAAAGTGATCTACCCTCCATCCATTCAGCCAGCGCTTTCGAAAGGGATTCCGATCCTGATCAAAAACACTTT
>JBCCXG010000151.1:0-10870 GCA_039191945.1 Bacteroidota bacterium | reverse complement strand
GCCGCCGCCCGAAACGTGTCTGCAGCTCCCAGGATGACTTTCTTACCATTGTTTTTGAATTGGCTAGCTAGCTTGCCTATGGTCGTCGTCTTCCCAACGCCATTTACTCCGACGACAAGTATCACATAGGGGCCTTGCACTGCCGGCACATCAAAATTCGAGAGGTCTTCCGTGTTGTTCTCGGACAGTAAGCCGGCGATCTCATCCCGCAAAATGATGCCAAGCTCCGTCGTATTGAGGTATTTATCTCTGGCCACACGATCCTCGATTCGCTCGATCACTTTGACCGTCGTCTCCACACCTACATCCGAGGTAATCAGGATCTCTTCCAGCTCGTCCAACAAATCATCATCGACCTTGGACTTCCCGACTACGGCCTTACCGAGCTTATTAAAAAAACTGCTCTTGGATTTCTCAAGCCCTTTGTCCAGCGAATCCCGCTTCTCTTTCGAAAAGATCTTCTTCAGACTCATAAGTTTTCCCTCACGGTGATTGGACCCGCTAATTTAGAAGAAAATCCCTAAGCGACTTTAGTTTGCGTCGCCTTCTGGCGCATCAGTTTTGAATGAACGGCCCCATCCACTAGTTCTCGGGATGGGACCTCCAAATCACTTTATTCTTTCATCAGTTTGAAGACTTGCTGCTCTTCGTCGTCACTGATCCGGATGAAATAGAGCCCGGTTTTCAACTCGCTCACATCCAACTCGCTCACGGCAGCATGCTTCATCAATACCTGACCTGAAAGATTGACCACTTCTATGGTGGCAAACTCCGGTAGGTTACCAAAAAAGACGGTCTTCGCGGTCGGGTTTGGATAGACGAACAAGTCTTCCGTGGCAAATTGGCGTGTACTTTCAGTGACTGCAGCCATCTGAGCACCCTGAGTCGAGCCCACGCTGGCTACGCCGTTGAGGACATTACTTTGTCCGTTGGTGACCCCGGTGATGGTCACCGCATCGATATACACCTGGTCACCGTTTGCAGAGGCATCGCATTGAATACGGAATTGGGCATTCGAGACTAAGTTGAAGGACGAACGATCCAGCGAAACAGTGGCTACGTAGAAGGTGCCATTCGAAAAGTCCTGACCACTCACGTAGGTGGCGATGGTTTGCCAACCACTTCCGTCATTGTACCTTACCCAAAAGTCCTCGCCATTTTCCATGCTATTGGGGTAGAAATAGAATTCGATATCCACGCGATCGTAGGGAGATATGTCCAGAGAAGAATACGTCATCGCCGAGCGACTTCCACTGTTGTCGCGGATTCGAATACTATAGTTGCCTTCCCAAGAAAAGCCACCATTGTACCGATAACAGTCACCCCCGCCATCCGTCCAGCCATCCCAGCCAGATTCAAAGAAGCTCGATAGGATGACCTCTGAGCCGCCGGTGTTGGCCTCGGTCGTTACGGTAATGGACACTTGCCCCGACGTATTGCCAGCCGCGTCGAAGGCCTCGACAGCCACACCATAGGCAGTCCCCGCAAATAGGTCACTGAAGCTGTAGCTCGTTGAAGTGGTGGATCCCTGGAAATTACCCTCCAGGTATACATTGTATCCATCTACCCCAACATTGTCTGAAGAGGCTCCCCAACTCACATCAAACGAAGCGGTACTGATGTTTGCAGCGGTGAGTCCAGTGGGCGACGTGGGGGGCTGCGTATCACCAGCGGTACCAGTGGTGAGTTGGAGGTTATCAATGGCAATATCACTTTGCCATCCGCCGCCTGTCGTACCTACTATGCGGAGCTTTACGCTCGCTCCAAGATAGGCACTCAAGTCCACCGATGCACTTCCCCAGCTATTGCCTTGGTCGCCCGATAGAGTCCAAAGTGTAGTGAATGTCAAATCATCGGTCGTGGCCTGAAGCGCCAGGGATCCCATGGCGGATCCAAGCATGTGGTACTGGAAGCTAAACTCCGCGGTAGGTGATGACGATAGATCAAAGCAGGGACTCACTAAGATTGCTGTCGCATTGGGGCCAATTTGACCGGGTGTGCCATTAGTCGAGGCTTCCAGGTACATGTAAGAGGAGCCCTCTGCAGCCGATGAAGGCCCCGTAGAACCCGAAGGTGTACTTCCACTAAAGTTGATCCAGTCCCCGTCGTCACCAGTTCCTTGGCTCCAACCGGCGCCAGATTCGAATCCCTGAGCATACGGAAATGAAGTGACCGTGCTGCCGCAAGCAACCGTGGCCGTACCGGTAGTCACGCCCAGGGTCGCTTGACCCGAGGTATTGCCCGCTGCATCGTTCGCCTCCACCGCCACCGTATAGCTCGATGCCGGACTGAGTCCACTGAAACTATAAGAATTAGAAGCCGTGCTGCCGGCTAGTGCGCCGTTGATATAAACACTATAACCGGTCACGCCAATATTGTCCGTCGAGGCGGTCCAGGAGACGTCAAAACTGGTAGGGCCGACATTACTAGCGGCAAGGTTTGTGGGAGTCGAGGGTGCTTCTGTGTCCGGTGTCGTTCCGGAGAACGGTGTGCCAGTATAGGCGCCGCGACCATGTGTCGCCACGATCACCTGACCATCTGACTCACGGTATTGGAGCATATCACAGCGCACATTGGCTAGCCCCAGACTCGTTGGACCCCAATTAGGTGATCCAGCGCCGATATTGTCGGTCGACCAGACACCAACCTCTGTTGCTAATAGGACTTCGTTGGTATTGGCAGGATTGTAGAGCGCCCATCGGACCGGGATATCCGGCAGATTTCCCTCCTTGTTTTGCCAGGTCGTGCCACCATTGCTGGTCTCCCAGACAGATGCAAGGCCATAATTAGAGTAGGTGACTAATATTTCGGCATCACTAGCACCCAGCGCTATACTGGATATGTAGCCGTTGCCTGGCAGGGCGGAAGTACTAATTTGAGTCACCGAAGGAGAAGTGGTTTGGGCATTGTCCACACGGAATACTGCCGAGCCTCCACTCGAGCCAGCGGTGCCCGTACCAAGAAAGATACGGTTCGCGGTGTAGGGGGAAACCTTGACGGCGGAGACCTGATTACCCCCAAGGCTCGCATTTCTCAAAAATGCACCAGGACTACCTGTCAAGTTATCGACGATAATGTATTGGTTCTCGTTGGCCCCGCAGTAGAGAATCTTCGCATCATCATCATAGTCCGTCGGGTTAATAAAACGCCCGTAGGTTTGATTTTGTAGCACCGGACTGAACGAGGCTCCACCATTCGTGGAGCGATAGTAGCTATTGTATACGTAGGATGTGAATTGGTAATTTCCATTCTGTTGATCTATGTGACAGAATGCACCATCACCACCGGTGACCTCGTTGGTGGAATTGACTCCCGGCGCCGTGTATCGCAGCGAGCCGTTGTCCTGAGCACCCGCCAACATAATATTGCTTCCTGAGGCATTGACTTGATCCGCTGCGTAGAATTGGGTCACATTGTATCCATTGTTGCGAGCAACAAATGACGGGTTAGCGGAGACACCCACGTTGGAAGAATAGAATACGCCCCCATCGTTTCCAAAAATCGCGACGTTCGGATTGACCGGGCTGAATTGCATCGCATGCTGATCCGCATGGACGTAAGTATCGCAAGCGCCCGTCCAGTAGGACACAAGATTCCAGTTGCTGCCGCCATTGGATGATCGGTAAATATCAATACCACCAACCAAGACAACGTTAGGGTTAGTAGGACTTACACTCATGATCAAGTTATACCAAGATTGGCCCCTGGCAAAATCGTTGGATGAGGACAGGCTACAGCTTTGTTCCGTGTAAGCAGGAATCGGCAACGTGCTCCAGCTCAAACCTCCGTTGGTTGTCTTACGTAACCAAGCGATTGACGAATTAACCGACGCAACTGCATAGACTGTATTTGGATCGGAAGGAGCAATTGCCAACTCAATCCTTTCACCACCGCTGGCTGGCGTAACTGTAGTCCAACTAACCCCGTCAGTTGTTGATTTTCTAACACTTCCTGGAGAGAATATCCCAGCCGACGCGTAAACGTCTCCATTGCTGGCCACCTCAATGTCTGAAAATGGTCCAGAAAATAATGAAGACCAAGAGGCACCACCATCGACAGATCTGAATAACCCGGCGGACGTAGCAGCCAACAATGTCCCTGTGGGCGTAACGGCCACCTTTTGAACATAATAGAAATTAGGAACATTGGTACTGGGCAGTTGTGTCCAGGAAACGCCGCCATTAGTTGATTTCCATATGCCAGCACCCCTAATGGCATCCGCATTGAAAAAACCTTCACCTGTACCTACGTAAAACGTTTGGGTATTGGTGGGGTCATAAGTGATTGTGGTGATAGCAATATTTGCCCAAAAGTCATCAATGTTTTGCCAGACGGTACTGGCGGACGTGATATTACTGTTGGTCCAGAGGCCACCACCGACACCTCCAGCCCAGACTTTCTGGCCAGAAGGATCATTCGGGTCAAACATGACGGCACGAGTTCTGCCACCGATGTTATCAGGCCCGCGTTCGGTCCAGCTGACACCGGGAATCGCTCTTGCTGACGCGATATCCCGCTTGACCTGAGCGAATGCGGACATCGCTCTAGCAGTCGGCACCGAGTTGCTGGCCGGATCCCTGGTCATTTCAAAATTCTGCAGCACCGCGAGATCTGGTCGATCGTATTTTGGAATGCGCTCGAGATCCGCAGGTGTCAAATTAGTGATTTGACGGTTTGTACTTCTCTGAATAGTATTGACTGGAAGTATGGAGAGGAGCAAAAATGTGGATGCAAAAAAGGACATTGCAACCCACTTCCTCATGGTAGAAGTAGACATAAGTAGTAAGGTTCAAAAATGAGATTCCTTACAACTTACGGAAAAAATTTAGAAGATGAAATATAAACCAGCGAAGAAAATGTTGTGTTTAAGCAAGACTCAACACAACTTAAACAAGGTTTTATTTGCGATTTAGCGCGTTCTTCACTTCCGCTTCAGGCACCATTTCCTCCTTAAACACGTAAGCGCCAGTCTTTTCTGACTTGACCGCACGAATGACCTTCGCAAACTTTGCTCCACCGGGCTGCTTCAGGGTTGCAACTACTTTCTTAGCCATAACTTACTTGATTTCTTTGTGCAAAGTGTATTTTCTGAGAACGGGATTATACTTCTTCAGCTCGATTCGGCCGGGTGTATTCTTCCTATTCTTTGTTGTAATGTATCGGGATGTCCCAGGCATGCCGGTCTCTTTGTGCTCCGTGCATTCTAGTATAACCTGAACTCTGTTTCCTTTCTTCGCCATTATCCTAAGCTATTAGATCACAGTATTGCCGTTGGCTCTTGCCTTCTTAAGTACTGCGGTGATTCCGTTCTTGTTGATCGTGCGTAGTGCCTGTGTTGAGACCTTCAAAGTCACCCACTTCTTCTCCTCAGGGATGTAAAATCTCTTTGTCTGAAGATTCGGATAAAATCGCCGCTTAGTTTTATTGTTCGCATGCGATACGTTGTTACCTACCCTCGGTCTTTTCCCTGTTATCTGGCAAACTTTTGACATGATTTCCTGGAGTTTTCAAAAACGGAGTGCAAATATCGCAAAAAGGGAAGCAACAGCAAACCTTTTCTATTTTATTTTGAAGCCGTAGGGACAGTGTCTGCAGCCGCTTTTGCAACAGTATCCTCTTTTGAGGTGATACTTCTCAGTAAACACCATGAGTCCATCTTCTGTGAAGTAGTAGTCCTCAGTTGATCCCTGTGTGTTTTTGCGCCCCTTTTTTTGCATCACCTTACCATCCTAAATACCTACCTTTGACCTTACAACGGGCGTTTTGTTTCGAAAATGCCGAGATTTTGAACGATAATCTGATTCCTTCCGCGAAATGGCTAATACAACAATAAGCAGTCAGGACCTCATCGCCTTGGAAGATAAGCATGGGGCCCACAATTATCATCCGTTGACCGTCGTCCTCTCGCGAGGAGAGGGTGTTTATGTCTGGGACGTCGAAGGCAAGCGGTATTTTGACTTCCTGTCCGCTTACAGCGCGGTCAATCAAGGACACTGCCATCCCCGAATTGTAGCCGCTCTGAAAGAGCAAGCCGAAACCCTCACTCTAACCTCCAGGGCTTTTTACAATGATGCCCTTGGACAGTATGAGGAGTATGTCACTCATTACTTCGGCTTTGACAAGGTGTTGCCTATGAATACCGGTGCAGAGGGGGTAGAGACGGCGATCAAGATTTGTCGAAAGTGGGCGTATGAGAAAAAAGGCATTGCCGAGGAAGAAGCGCAGATCATCGTCTTCAATGAAAACTTCCATGGACGTACGACAACGATTGTCTCATTCTCGAATGATCCGGACGCGAAAGGCAACTTTGGACCCTACACGCCGGGATTCGTTATGGTCCCCTACAATGACCTTGAGGCCCTCGACGAAGCCATGGCACGGGGCAACGTCGCTGGCGTCTTGGTGGAGCCCATTCAAGGGGAAGCTGGTGTAAATGTCCCTGATGACGACTTCCTTCTGGGAATACGAGTCCTTTGTGATAAGCATGAGGCCTTGTTCATCGCTGACGAGATCCAAACTGGAGTGGGGAGGACAGGGAGCCTTCTGCGCGTCTGCGGGGACTGCGCCTGCCCTGCAAAATGCGAACGTGGAGCAACTTATGCACAGCCGGATCTACTCATACTGGGCAAGGCGATTTCTGGAGGCGTCTATCCGGTCTCTGCCGTCCTGGCGGATAATCATATCATGGATGTGATCCAACCCGGTCAGCACGGATCGACCTTTGGGGGTAACCCCATCGCGTGCAAAGTGGCCATGGCCGCATTACAAGTGATAGATGACGAGCATCTAAGCCAAAATGCAAGGAGACTCGGTGAGGTTTTCAGAGAGCGTATGCAAGCGCTTGTGCAGCGTTCTCGCTTGTTGTCAAAAGTTCGCGGCAAAGGTCTTCTCAACGCAGTGGTGATTAATGATACACCCGATAGTAGCACGGCTTGGGACTTGTGTGTAGCACTGAAAAACCATGGCCTTTTGGCCAAGCCAACCCACGGCAACATCATCCGATTCGCCCCACCTTTGGTCATGACCGAAGACCAGTTGATGGATTGCTGTGATATCATAGAGGACACCGTTCAAGAATTCGAACAAAGACAAAGTAATGGATGATGCAGCGAGAATTGAGCAACTTGAAAGAGAGCTGGACGAAGCGAAAGAACAACTGTACAACACACAAAGCGACCTCAAGTACATCCTGACGGATAACATTGCTATCAAGGACTTCATCCAAGATCTCTATGAGAGCTGCCAGGAGCTCCAGAAGGAGCAAGAACTGGAAGGCCAACAGATCGTCAGAAATCTGATGAAGAACATTGAGGTCTTTGCCAAAGACCACCGGTTGCGATTGTGATGTCGGCGACAAAACAATGAGATGTCGCCAGAGTTGCTATCTTATCAATCAAGCGATCATCGTTGTATCTTTCGAAATCAATATCAATCATTGAATAACGCAAGCCTTATGGAAAAACTAATCACCACGCTAACGTTCTGCCTATTCTTCCTGGTCTCGGTGACAGCCACCGACAATGAAGACCTGAAAGGGGACTTCAAATGGGGTAATCCACAGATACAATCCATCAGTGCCCTCGAATTTGGTCCTGACGGCATTCTGTTTCTCGGAGACGCCCAGAGCGCCAAAGTGTTTGCCATAGACGCAAAAGCTGAGGGACCGGCGGCAGAGGTAGCGCCCATGGAGGATGTGGATGTAGCAATTGCAAATCAATTGGGTACGCCAGTCGACAACATTTCTATCACGGATATGGCCATAGACCCAGAGAGCAAGAAGGTTTACTTCTCTGTGCACCATACGGACGGCACGCCGGTGCTCATGTCGCTATCTGGTGACCAATGGGGCATGGTAGACCTGGCAAATCTAAGCTACTCTGTGGCCTCCATCAGTCAGCCCATCGGCACGGATGCCAAAGACCGCAGGGGCAGATCTTTAAGAAAATGGGCCATCTCCGACCTTTCATTTTACAATGGACAGGTGATGGTTTCTGGGCTGTCGAATCAGGAATTTGGTTCCACCTTTCGGAGCCTCCCATTTCCTTTTACAGAGGTGCAGCGTCAATCCTCTTTGGAGATCTATCACGCGGCACACGGAAAGTACGAAACACATGCGCCGATCAAGGCCTTCACCGCGGCTAAAGTCGGTGGTGAGGATCATCTGATCGCCAGCTACACTTGTACCCCCTTGGTGGTGTTCCCGCTCAACGAACTCAAGCAGGGTGAGCACGTAAAAGGTCGTACCGTGGCCGAACTGGGCAACTGGAATACCCCGCTGGACATGATTGTGATGGAGAAGGAAGGAAACCAGTACCTTTTGATGGCCAACTCGAGCCGGGCTGTTATGAAAATCAAATTTGAAGACATTGAGTCATTCAAATCCGCATTGACCACCAGGGTGGAAGAGCGCTCAGGCACAGCAGGCGTGGATTTCATCGCTTTGCCTTTTGTCAACGTGTTGCAGCTGGACAAAATCGACGAGTCCAACTTCGCCATGCTGCAAAGAACGGCAGCAGGCAAGCTCAATCTCACCATGCAAGGCGATCGATGGCTATAAGGTCCTTGCAGGACACAAAGAGGCCAATCACTCTCTGGGTGCTTGGCTTTCTTTTTTTGACCGCACAAGGGCAACAAATCGAAGTTATCTATGAAGCTTCGCGAGCCGTGGGTGTTCGGTGCGTAGGGTGCTCCACAGATATAGATGTGAAATTGACCGGCCAGTCCACCGGGATCTTGGGACGGATCAGGGAGAATGATTCAGAAAACGAGGTCAGCTTCTATCCGGCCATCGCCTTCAATAGTCGCTTGACTTACGAGCTTTGGCAGGGCTACAAGCTTATCGGTAGGTTTCGACCGGAGAAGACACCCAACCCGAAGACACAGCTATTGAGCATTTACCGGGAAACCATGACCATCAACTACAATATCGGGGAACAGTGCACATCTGTGAATCTTGATTATGGAGAGGGGTCAGAGTACAGATTTTGATTGGTTTACTGAACCCTTAAGGTGAGAGGATGTAAAGCCAATGATTTCTAAGTGCCTCTCTGGAAATACTCTTAGCTTTCAATACTTCAAACGTCAGTAAAAGATAAGAGAGTAACCGTGCTCATGAATAGGTAGGGTATGACAATTGACTCTTCTGATAAGCTTTGTAACAGAAGGAATTGACTGACGAATCAAACTATTGAATAAATGATAAGGGATCACGTATCTATATGATGACAGCTAGAATCGATATACCAAATCATATGATCAAAACTACTAGTACAGTAATAGTGCACTGAATCTCTAAGTTGAATTGTCTGTAAGCAATGCTAACCATATGAAAGGTAGTCTCAAAGTTACCCAAACTGGTTGGTATGTGCTGTCATAAAGGTAGAATGACGTAAGACAGTGGAAGAGCTCAGCTGTACAAATTCATCTAATCACTGGTTATAACTCATAAACCTAGCTCTAGAGGCCAAAATATTCAGAGAGGACGTCATGGTAGATTTCTTGATAGACCACAATGATGCCTCCTAATTACTTGAAAAGAAGATTTAGATATCAATGGAGGATAGCCCACACATACGCAATGGAAACATGTGCTTCAGTAATATTGTTATTAATACCAATGACTGGACAAGATTCAATGAAAACAGGAACAGTACTCTCCAACAATGTGGGTGCAAGTAATTTAACTAAGTTAGTAAGGAAATAACTTTTCAGTGCATAATAACTATAATTCATACTTGTAACTTATAGGAAACCTTAACTCGGTACTCTAAATTACCCAGGATTCCTGACTGTAATGTTTGATGTTTGGTCAGCTATGTTTGAATTACATTCCTTGACCCCTACTTTCCAATAAGCTGAAGCTTGAAACAGTCCACTAACCTAATTGTCCGAAGGAAAGAACCATGATAATTAGTTCAATGAATCATCGACCTCAGATGGCAAGTCCATCCGTAGATTGAAAAATCCAACAACATGAACTGACAGAGATTAGTTCGCATTAAATTAATAGCATCAATAGGTAACCATTAACAGAGCATGTCTCTACATTGTGGCAGTAATTGCAAAATCACAGCTTAATAATGAGTATAAAAATACAAAGGTTGATGACGAAGCTACAGCTTTAGAAACATGATGGAAGACTAGTGTGTAATATATATGAAATAGGCAACAAAATACAGTCAGTGACAGAGTTGCTGGATTAGAAGTAAAAAATAAACCAATTTTGATCAGGTTGTCGGGAATTATAATAAGCTGTATCAGGTTGATTTTAACCAGTCTAAATCATCATCATCATCGTCATCATCACCAAATAGAGGTGGCGGCTGTGACTTGTAAGGAGATGGTTGCTGCGACTTAGATAAGCCTTGAACAAAATCGTCATCTGAATCGCTACCAAAGAGATCATCTGCTTGCTTTTTACACTCGGGAGCAGGAGTAGTAGGTACGCCAGTATTTGACTTAGTAGAATCTTTTGCACTTGCTGAACTGGGTTTCATGGTAGAGGCAGATTGCATTGGTTCTTGATCAGTTTGCAAGGTAGCAGCAGTCTCAGGAACAACTGGCTTTTCTTTTGGAAGATTCTCGATACCTTTGTCTCCAAGAATGTGAGCTACCTCTGCAACATTAGACTTTTCTTTAGGTTTTTCACCCAGAGTATGAGCAGTTTCTGGAACAATTGCCTTCTGCTTTGGAAGATTCTCAATACCTTTGTCCCCAAGAACATAGGCAGTTTCTGGTTCAACAGACTTCTCCTTCGGTTTTTCACCTAGTGCCTGAGCAGTAGCAGGAACAACTGGCTTCTCCTTTGGAAGGTTCTCAATACCTTTGTCCCCGAGAACATAGGCAGTTTCTGGTTCAACAGACTTCTCCT
>JBCCXG010000150.1:0-10879 GCA_039191945.1 Bacteroidota bacterium | reverse complement strand
TCCATCTGACTACGTGGCTTGGCTGAGGGCGGATAGAGGCGTGGAACGTGACAGTATCACTGCCGCCGCATCCACAAATGGATCCATCGTACAGCGTTGGGTCGACTACAGTGGAACGGGCAACAACGCCAAAGGAGCGGATGGGCAAGAACCCAGATATTTACTCAATGCTGTCAATGGCAAGCCATCTATTGATTTCGGAGGGCTTGACTCCGCACTGTTCCTTGACGATACGCCAGACATCAACGGCTTGGTCACGGGATACAATGCTCGAACGATCTTCGCCGCCTTCCGTGCAGGCTCGGATGTTACCAGTCAGCAAGTCGTCTACGAGGAAGGTGGAGGCACCAATGGCTTCGCGATTTACATCGAAGCCGGCAACGCCTATGTGTCGGCATGGACCGATGCCGGAGTATGGGGTTTCCGATCCGTGGGTACACCCATTGCTGCCGGGCAGACGATGGTCGCAGTACTAGAATTTAACTTCCCAGATGGTGAACGCCTTACCGGATATTTCAATGCCGACTCGGTAGGTACTCAAATAGGACTCAATACGGTCATGCCATCTCATGAGGGGGATATTTCGATCGGGGGCTCAACCGATAGTTGGGAGTTTGGGTCTGGAGACTTCTTCGACGGGGAGGTCATGGAAGTGATGATTGGTAACATTAGTCTCAGTAAAACGCAGCGAACCATCGTCGAAAACTACCTGGGTGCGAAATATGGAGCTAACCTCGCACCTTCGGGCCGTCGGTTCTTTGATCACTCCATTTCTCACGGGTTTGGGGTAGTAGGTATCGGAAGGGAGGGTGCCGCGGACTTTCATGTCAAAGCCCAGTCAGACAGTGTGGTGACTATTGGAAACGCCGCAGACCTGGGCGACGGAGAGTACTTCTTTATTGGGAATGACAATGGTTCTGCTGCGGGATATACCACAAACGATATCCCGGGTGCAGGACTGGAAAGACTTGGACGGGAGTGGAGAGTCTCTGAAACGGGCGATGTAGGCACACTAACAATATCCATCGACACCGCACAACTGGGTATTTCACCCTCAGCGGGTTTTACGGAATACGTGCTGTTTGTAGACACAGATGGTGTCTTTGCCTCTGGGGCTACGTTGGTTCCATTGACGCGGAACGGCAGCTCCTGGCAGGCGGCCGTGGACTTAGCGGATGGTGACTACTTCACTTTAGGTGTCATACGTCCTGAGGTACAATTTGCACTTCCTTCCTCCAACGCGAGCGAAGCTGAAGCGAGTCCATCGATTGGGATAGCGCTCAATTATCCACTCGCTCGTGATCTCAACGTAACGGTGACAGAAACGGGCACAGGTACGGCAACAGAGCCGACAGACTTCACTTTTGTTGATGGTATTCGCACGATCGCTGCTGGTAGTACCTCACTAGACATTTCCCCTGATATCGTCAACGACGCGGAAGTAGAAAGCGACGAAACGGTGATATTCGAGCTGACCGCGCCTTCTTTCGGTACGCTAGGTGCCAACAGTAGTCACATCTTCAATATCAACGATGATGATAACTTCCGAAAAGCTAATCTAGTCCGGGGCGATTCCACCAACACCGAGGATCAGTCTCCAGTTCAAATTGGCGTTTTCCTGAATGCACGAAACAGCGTGTCCGAAACCAGCATTTTCTACTCGGTAACGGGGGGCACAGCCTCCAATGATAGCACCGATTATTACGTGCAGCTGGTGGATACCCTCGTGTACGCCATCGGGGATACCCTCGAGTTCATCGATATCAATGTGGTCGACGACCTGATTGATGAAGAGGACGAGACCATCATCATTTCATTGACCGGTGGTATTGGCGCAACGCTTGGAGATACCACCGTATTGACCTACACAATTCAGGACAATGATTTGGCTCCTTCGGTCCAATTTACAACTTCAACTCGTTCTGGCGCTGAGAGCGCACAGACTGTAGATCTGGCCGTAGAACTTTCCGGTCCTTCCGGCAAGGACATTACGCTGCCTTTTTCAGCGGTAGACCTGACTGCAACGGAAAACGCCGATTACCAAATGACGAGCTCCTCCGTTACCATTTTGGCCGGTAATACGACGGACAGCATCCAATTCATCGTGATTAATGATGGTCTTACGGAGGCCAACGAACAATTGCGCATTGATCTTGGTACCCCCACGAATGCTTCTCTGGGGGGCAATGGCGCTATGACTTACACCATATTGGACGATGACGGACTAGGTTTTGAGGGATTGGGAGGTGTCGGTAATCTTGATGAGCAGATTGCAGCCTGGTTCAAAGCAACAAATCCTGGATTTGGCTTGAGCAACGGCGATTTCGTCGCCAACTGGGGGGACAATACGAACAATAGCAATGACGGATTCCAGTCCACAGGATCCATGCAACCGCGATTCCTCGAAAACGTCTGGAATGGAAGGCCTGTGGTTTCCTTCGACGGCAATGACCTCATCCAGCTCAATGATACAGATGATATCAATACCGGAGGACCCTATGATCAGAAGACGATCATGGTGGCATTCCGTACGTCATTGGACGTGACTACACGACAAATGCTGTATGAAGAGGGCGGTGGTGTTCGAGGACTCAGTATTTACATTGATAATGGCTCCTTGTACATCGGGGGTTGGAATAACAACGACGATGATGGGGGTGCCACCACACCCTGGCCCAGCCCCGGACCTCCAACCAACAATACCGTATTTACAACACGACCGATCGCCCCCAATTCCAACAACTTTGTATTCCTGCAATTTGACTTCCTGGCAGGTACGGGCGCCATTGATGGAGATGTAAGTGCATCCATAAATGGAGAAAATCTGGTGACCGTGGATGGAGCGGGAAGGTTGTTTGCTCACCCAGGAGATATCGGTATCGGCGGGATCAATGAAGGCACTGTGGTGCACGATAGCAATGAAGGTAGTGTCCAAAACTACAATGGCAATATGGGCGAAGTCGTGGTCCAGAACTTCGTCTACAATCCTGCCCAATTTGTCATCGTCAATAACTACCTATCCTCCAAGTACAACATTCCATTGGCAAGTGTGCCGGATGTATTTGCTCATGACCAAAACCCTACCAACTACAGCTACGAGCTCCTTGGTATTGGTCAGGTCAATGATAGTTCGCACATCGATGCGCAGGGGACTGGTATCCTGCGACTCAACAACCCAACGCAACTTGACAATGACGAATTCATGCTCATTGGGCACGACAATGAGGGTATAGATAGTTGGCAGTCTACAGGAGTACCCGATGGGGATACCGACAACTTTAGGATACTTGATCGTCATTGGCGAGTCGATGAGACCGGGGATGTGGGCCTTGTGACCCTCCAGTTGGACGCCTCCAGTTTACCATCGCCACCAGTAGGCTTCACCGCTAACTACGTGCTAATGGTAGATGCAGATGGCGACTTCTCCGATGGAGCTACCATCTACGGGCTCTCCAACGCGGGTGCCTACTATGGTGTGTCTAACGTTGATATCACCGATGACGCTTATATCGCCATTGGGCTGGCCAACCTGGTCGTTGGCTTTACCGCCGCATCTTCGGATGGGATAGAGGACATGTCGCCAGCAAACGTAGCTGTTGAGGCAAACTATGTGGTACCTAATACCCTAACCGTCAATGTAGCCACGACCCCCAATAGTACGGCACAAACTGCTGATTACACCCTGGCATCATCGGTGGTCAACATCGCCGCCGGCATGCAGTCAGGTGACGTTACGTTGAATTTAGTCAATGATAGCGATGAAGAGCCTCTGGAGACGGTGGAAATGGTCCTTACTGGTCCGAGCGCAGGTATACTCAGTCAGTTAGATACGACCCTTTTCACCATTATCGACGATGATCAGGCGCGAAACATCCAGTTTGTTTTGACAGACTCCACGGGTAGTGAAGCAGATAGTCCGGCCCTTATCCGGGTTTTTGCCGATTCACTCTCGAGTGTGGATTCCCTAAAGGTATACTATGAAGTGACGGCAGGTACGGCAACGGCAACAGTTGATTATATTTTGGTAGCCGATACCCTCAAATGGCCTCGTTATATCGACAATCCTAATGATACCATTCGGACCATCTCCCTGGGAGTTGTGCCGGATCTATTGGACGAATCAGATGAGACGATCGAAATCACCCTCTTCTCGCCGATCCAGGCGGGATTTGGCGCGAATCGAGTATTTACCTACACCATTGCCGACGACGACAGCCAGCCATCCATCGATTGGCAAGTCACCTCTACCAGTGGCCTGGAGAGCGTCACGGACGTGCACGCCATCTTGCAACTGTCTGCGGCATCAGGGCAGGACATCACCTTGAATTACTCGGATGTATCCACGGACCCACCGACTCCGGGGGGCATCGACTATGACCTCCAAGGAACGAGTTTGATTATTCCCGCAGGGACCCTTCAAGACACGATTTCTTTCTCAGTATTTGATGATGGCATCGATGGAGAGGGCAATGAGGATGTCGTCATCCAGATCGACGGCGCCACCAACGCAGTGGCCAGTGTGGGTTCGACATTCACTTACACGATCATTGATGATGACGGCGGCTTCGGTGCGGAAGGTCCCGGGGGTATTGGAGATGAAAATCAGTTGGCTTTCTGGTTGAGAACAGATGCACAGCTGTTTAGTGATCTAGGCTCGACGCTGGCAACGAATGGTGATGACGCCCGACAGTGGAACGATCAAAGTGGTAACGGTAACCATGCGATTGAGGGAGCGGCTAATGATAGTCTACCTGCATTCGAAACACCCATTGCTGCAGCAAATAACCAAGATGCACTGTCCTTTGATCCATCCAATTTCGAGTTTCTCACCATCGGCAACGATCCATTGATCAATACGGCAGTCCGATATTCCCAAAAGACTCTGGCCATTGTTTTTGAGACAGGACCGGTCGATCCACCTGCGGCGAACCAAGTGATTTATGAGCAAGGCGGTGGTGGCAATGGGTTCAATGTTTACCATGGCAGCGATGGCCTGCTGCACTTTGGAGCTTGGAGTACCAATGCATCTCCAGCCTGGGGATGGAGCGAGGTGCTCCCGGCGGTTGATGTGGGTGCCAACGAACTCATGATGGTGATCTTCGAAATTGACGCGGAAACGGGTGACCTCAGGGCTTACATCAACGGCGATCCGGTGGTCAGCGGCACTACAGGGGTGAACAGTTTCCTCAATAGTCACGGAGGTCTGCCGGGAATCGGCGGCGTTTTGAACGATACCAGGTTTCCAACAGGTACAATAACCGGTGAGGGTAACTATTTTGAGGGGCGTATTTTCGAATTGGTCCAGTACAATGAGCGAGTATTGACTGATCCGACGAGGAGAATAGTTCAAAACTATTTTGCTGCGAAGTATGCAATTAATATCGGTGCTCAAGACATTTACGCGCACGATGGGACCTACGATCGAGAGGTGTTTGGCATGGGAGTGGACAGTGACGAGATTCATGTGGCATCTTCTGGAAGTGGTATTGTCCGCATTGACAATCCTCAGACCATCACGAACGGTAACTATTTATTAGCGGGCCATGACGGTGGTGATGCTTCGGCATTTACCACGACCAATACGCCTCCGGAGTTTTCCAATACTTTTATGCAGCGCATCGATCGCACCTGGAGAGTGGATGAGACGGGCGAATTTGGCAACGTTCGTGTCTCTGTGGATCTGTCCCAACTACCGACTTTTGTACCTGGGTTCACCGACCTCTTTTTGGTGGTTGGCACTGCTGCTGACTTCAGTACTTACGATACACTGATACGATTCAATGAAACCTTTGGGTCAGAGCTTCGCACGACATACAATTTTGCAGATAACGAGTACTTCACTATTGCACTGGCTCAGAACGCCTCTGGGCAGATAGGTCCCTGGAATGATCCCGATACCTGGCTTATTGGGGTGCCCGGCGTCGATCAGCCTGCACTGATTCAAGATTCCGTTTATCTGACCAGTGACGTGACGGCATCGACGATTGTTGGATTGGACAATGCACCATCTGACCGAGGCAAACTCAACCTCAATGGCTTTACACTGACCGTGACGGATTCCCTTTTGATTCAGGGCTTTGGTGCACCGGCTCGAGACACGACAACCTTTGCCGCCAATGGGGGTACAGTCGATTACGGAGGAGCGGGTACAGACATCTTTATACAACCGCTGATTTACCATAACCTCACCCTGTCGGGAACAGGTCGTAGGTTCCTGAGTGATAAGACCGTGATTTTGAATGACATTGTGATCGATGATAATCCTCAAGTAATCACCAATAATCACAACCTTGATGTGAGTGGTGATTGGATCAGTGCGGTCAATTCCGAATTCACACCCGGAACGAGCACGGTCACCTTTAATGGCTCGGGACCTCAAGAGATCAGGCCCACCAATAAGCGAATTATTTTTAATAATCTCGTCATCGATAAAGCCGCCGGCGATGTAAGTCTGGCAGATTCCGTGGAAGTAACCGGTGTCTTGACTTTGACACAGAATGATCTGGTGTTGGGGGGTGAGCGACTGATTATTAGCAATTCTGCTCCTGGAGCTATTGTCACTCCCGGAGACAATACGAGCTACATCCAGGCTGACGGGACGGGGGTCGTCGAGTGGAATATCGTCCAGGGAAATACCTACACCTTCCCGATTGGCGATGCTTCCGACAACTACACACCTCTGGCTTTCGCTCCCTCAGCGTTGTCCGGTACGAATCCAACGCTTACGGTCAATCTGACTGACCAAAGGCAATCGGCTGTAGACGCGGCACAGTCTCATATTTCGAGGTACTGGAGCTTTGAGCCTACAGGAGTCGTTAGTGCAACTTTTGATATCACTATGTATTATGCGGATGCCGATGTATCGGGTGACGAGTCGGAGCTGGTTCCGATCAAATTTGATGTGAATGCTGATACCTCCGACTTTCCGGTTTTCGTGCGGGATGTTGTCAATAACAGCATTACGTGGTCCGGTTTGACCTCTTTCAGTGATGCTACAGCGGGTGCGTTAGACGATCCCCTCCCGGTAGAGTTGATTGCCTTCGAAGCGGTGGCCGAGGAGGATGTTGTGGTGTTGAGGTGGTCCACGGCGACAGAGATAGACAACGATCGATTTGAGGTCTTATGGTCATCTGATGCCATTCACTTCGAAAAAATCGCTATGCTCGTTGGTGCCGGTAATACGACGGAGGTGCAGACTTATTCGTTCATCGATGAAGAAGCCATCACTGGGCTTAATTATTATAGATTACGCCAGGTAGATTTTGACGGCCAATCAGAACTAAGCGGAATTGTAAGTGCCAATTTGAAAGGGGCCCTTCCGGACCTTGAGGTCCTGGTCTATCCCAACCCTGCGACTGCAGACAACATCAACCTTCGCTTCAGAGGGCTCAAGGAACAGCCGGTGCACATACTGTTGGTAGACATCTTTGGAAGAAGGGTCATCGACGAGGTCATTGATCGACCTTCCTTGAACTACCATGTTAGGGCGCCACAAGATTTAAAATCGGGTATGTACTATCTTATTGCGACGCATGGTGCTGAGAAGGTGGAACTCAAGGTAATCGTCAAATAGCACCCACTTAGCCAAAACGCAATTGAGAAAACCGTCATCCAATCAGCACTGGATGGCAAAAGGAGAATTCCTTTTTTTACCGTTTCATGGGACGATACGCCTTGCTCATTCAAGGGTAACAGGCTGGTTTTTGCCTTCCGAAATACTTTTGGAGGTAAACGCTAAAGCCACCAATGCTCAAGATCTGCAGGTTCCTTTGTATTGCACTTCCTTTGTCTGTCTTTGGGCAAACTGGGCCTGGCGGTGTTGGATCGGCTTCATCGAACATTATTTGGGTTAGAGCATCGGATATCTCCAGTGCAGATGGGGCTGAGATCACCGGATGGCCTGACCAGTCAGGCAATACCAACAACCTTCAAGTCAACGGGACAAATCGACCGGTTTACGTTGAAGCTGAGCTCAATGGGCTCGCCATTCTTCGATTTGGTGGACACAACAATGACCGCGTGTTTTTGCAAAACATGCCAGACTGGCCGACCAATGCCATCACGACGTTCGTAGTGCAGAAGAATGTAGACGCAGGAGATGCCACCCTTTCTTATGCCGTTGATGGTGGGAGCAACAACGAGTACTTTCAACTTAACAGTAATAGCCTAACCGTCAGTATCGACGGTACCACACGCAATACCGGTGAGTCCTTCAATGACAACAGCTGGCACATCAATGCGGTGACTTGGACCAGTAGTGGTGGAGCATTTTCCTACTTCAAAGATGGGACCATTGGCAACCTCGGGTTTTTCCAAAATGGTGCGACGATGCAGACGCTAGGGACCTTTGTGATCGGGGCGGAGCAGGACAGCGAAAATGGAGGATACGATGCTGGCGAAGACTACGACGGGGATATTGCTGAGGTCATCATATTCAATACTGACCTGAGCAATGCTGAACGTATCATTGTAGAAAACTACCTCTCAAGTAGGTACGGATTGCCGATTTCGTCCGATCGCTATGCTTTTGATGCAAGCTATGGCAGCGACTTGGCAGGTATTGGCATGACTAGTGATGGCAGCAATACCAGCGCTACATCCGCGGGTTTGTTGCGAGTAAGTGGCGCATCCGGGCTCGACGACAATGAGTATCTTTTCTTTGGTCACGATGGGGGTGGTACGACATTCTCTAGCAATGAAAAGCCGGCAGACATTGACGGGGTGCAGCGGATCGCCAGGGAATGGATCTTTGACGAGACAGGGGATGTAGGGGCTGTGACAGTAACAATTGATGCGACTACTTTGCCACTTCCAACTGACCACACAGATTATTATCTATTGGTCGATAACAATAGCGACTTCACGTCGGGAGCAAGCACTTACCTATTGACCAATACCGCGGGCAATGAGTATGAAGCGACCGGAGTGGCTGTGGGCGATGGTACGCACATGACCATTGCTGCGGTGGAACCTATTATTCAATTTTCAGAACTAAATAGTAATGACTTTGAGTCAGGAATGGCAACCATTCAGGTCATATTGAACCTGCCGATCAGTAGTGATATTGACGTTCCTTTTTCCGCCAATGTTTTAAGCACTGCCGATGGGGGTGGCGCGGATTATTCCTTTGCGACCAGCAGCCCCGTGACCATCACTGCTGGTACCGTTAGTGCAGACATCGTGGTCAATATCAACGATGAAGGCGCGCCAGAATTCGACGAGTCCATTATCCTGGATTTAGGCATCCCTACCTTAGGCCAGTTGGGCTCACTTTCTCAGCACACCTACGTCGTTCACGATGATGATGCAACGACAACCATCCAGTTTACCTCGACCTCGGGTAGTGGCGCCGAGGGCACGTCTCCAGCCGTCTTACCTTTAACACTTAGCGCGATTCAAGGTGGGGATGTGACGGTCGACTATTCGGCGACCGGAGGGACTGCAACCGGCGGTGGAGTGGATTACTTTAATAGCTCCGGTACAGCAACAATTACTACGGGAAACACCACAGGATCTTTCACGATCGACATCAATCAAGACATCCTGAATGAGGCCAACGAGACCATTATCATTGAATTGAGCAACCCCAGTACCGGCGTCAATCTCGGGACCAATAAAACGTTTACCTACACCATCAACGATGACGAGACCATCCCAGAGATCCAATTCACTTCCACCGGTGGGTCATTCCCAGAGAGTACGTCCCAACCAGGGATTCAGGTGGAATTGAGTGCGGTCTCCGGTCAAGACGTCACGGTCAATTTTACGGCAATGGGGCTATCCGCTCTGGAAGGCACCGATTTTCTCTTAGCTGATGGCCTACTCACGATTCCTGCCGGGAGCACATTGGGGGTCATAGCGCCTTTGATCTACGATGACGACGATATCGAAGGAGCGGAGGATTTTAGCATTACCATAGCTACGCCCTCCAATGCTTCGCTGGGTACAAATACAACCTTTACTGCAACCATCGGAGACAATGACTTGAGCGACATCGGTTTTGAAGGGCCAGGCGGAGTGGGGGATGCCTCTTCCAACGTCGTATGGTTGGAATCCGAAAACATCGCAGGTACAGATGGGCTGGAAATACCAAACTGGCCCGACAACTCTGGTAACGGGAACAACTTCATTGTGAATGGGTCCAATCAGCCGGTTTATGTCGAAAATGAGGTCAATGGTCAGCCGGTGGTCCGATTTGGTGGTCATAACAACGATCGGGTCTACCGTCTCAATATGCCTGACTTCCCACAAACGGAACTCACCACGTTCCTGGTCTTGAAGAACACCGATGCCTCCGAAGCACTCATATCCTACGCCGCAGACACGGACTCTGATAACGAGTATTTGATTTGGGGCAGTCAGACTACCCGGCCCTATGTCAATGGTACCAATGCTGGTGACCAGGGGGTTGTTTTCAACGATAATGCGTGGCACATACAGATGGTCACCTGGACGAGCTCCGGCGGAAATCTATCGGTTTACAAAGACGGCACATTAGGCGCGACAGATGTTGTGGCTTCTGGAGAGCTATTGGATCGGGATGGTACTTTGGTGTTGGGTGCTGAGCAAGACAGTGAGAATGGCGGCTATGATGCAGGTGCAGATTATGACGGAGACATGGCAGAGTTTATCCTCTACGACCGTGTCATCAACGCAGCGCAGCGAGAGATCATTCACAACTACCTCGGTACCAAGTACTCAATCGGTATTGCCAATGATTACTATGCTTTTGATAATGCGAACGGGGTCGACCTGATCGGTATTGGGCAAAGTGGTAGTGACCAGCATCTCACGGCATCCGATGACGTCATTACCGTTGGTAGTGCGGCTAGTATCGATGCAGACGGTGATTTCGTCTTTGTGGGGCACGATGGTGGAG
>JBCCXG010000149.1:0-10919 GCA_039191945.1 Bacteroidota bacterium | reverse complement strand
ATCATAGGAGGCGGCGCCGCGGGATTCTTTGCGGCCATCAATATTGCCGAGAAGTGCCCCCGCGCCCAAGTCATAATTCTTGAAAAGTCCGGCAAGCTTTTACAAAAGGTAAAGGTATCAGGCGGCGGGCGCTGCAATGTCACTAACGGTCGGCAATTGCCAGGAGACCTCGTCCCTTTCTACCCCCGGGGTGGCAAGAAGCTCTATCGACCTTTGAGTCAATTCGGCACCCGGGAAATGCGCCAGTGGCTATCGGACCGAGGGATACCGACGAAGGTCGAAAACGACCAAAGGGTCTTCCCGGTCTCAGACTCCTCTCAGACCATCATCGACTGTTTTCTTCGCCGCTGTGAGGCGCTCAACATACGAATACTCACCCGGCAGTCCGTCCGAGGGATTGGCTTCGACCAGGAGTGGAAACTACATATCGGTGAGGAGGTACATGGCTTCGATCAAGTTGTCATTGCCACCGGTGCCAGCGAGCAGTCCTGGAAGTGGATGGAAGCACTGGGACTGCAAACAGCAGATCGCGTCCCTTCTCTGTTCACCTTCAACATCAAAGACCCGCGCCTCCAAAACCTTCAAGGCATCGCTTTTCCTCACTCGGAGGCTAAAGTCGCGGGCACTAAGCTCGCAGAATCTGGCCCCTTACTGATCACCCTTTTGGGTATCAGCGGCCCATCCATCTTTAAACTATCTTCCGTGGGCGCGAAGGACCTAGCCGACGGAAGCTATGATTTCCAAGTCGTGATTTCCTGGACCGGCCAAACGGCTGACGAGTTTCGTTCATGGCTACTATCCGCTACGAAAGCCTACCCCAAGAAACAGGTTGCCAATGTCAAAGTCCCCAATTGCCCTACGCGATTTTGGTCCAACCTCCTCGCAGTCCTCTCCATCGGCGAGCAGACACCCCTCGCCGAGCTGAGCAAAAAGGCCATAAACCGACTAACGGAGGAAATGACCCAGGGGCTCTTTCACGTGAAAGGAAAAAGCACTTTCAAGGAAGAGTTTGTTACTTGTGGCGGCGTTGTCTTGACAGAGGTGGAGATGAGAACGATGCAATGCAAAAACTATCCCGGGTTGTACCTTGCAGGCGAGGCCCTCAATATCGACGGACTCACCGGCGGATTCAATTTCCAAAGCTGCTGGACGGCCGGCTGGTTGATTTCAGAACATATGCGAAACCAATGATCGATCACAACATTCACTACTCCCTCCAAATTGTCCCTAAGTCAGGATCCAAGCCCACCTACGATATCGTCGATGAAGCCATCAAAGTCATCCAGGAGTCGGGATTGCGCTATCAGGTCACCGCGATGGACACGATTCTGGAAGGACCCTACGACAAAATCCTTGAGACTGCTGAGAAGGCGCAACAGGCTTGCTTGGATGCAGGTGCGGAGGAAATGCTGGTTTTTATCAAAATGCACTACAGCCCAAGTCGCGATGTGACCTTTGAGGAGAAAAACCTTGATAGGTGAGACAAATAAAGGGTTTGACAAGTACTACTCGACCAACCCCTGGTACAAGTAGCTCTCTTTCGGTGCGTCAAAGTAGCTAGACTCGGTTTGCGGTCGGAAGGCGACATCGGACAAGGTGATTTCTGTCACATAGTCACCGATGGAGCCGTCATCATTCCACATAAAGGTCCGATGGTTGGTGGGTAGCGTGATCTCACCAACTGTCTGCTGCCCTTCATACGTCATGAGCTTCTCCTGCGAGTGGCCACCATCCTTGAAGTAACCCGGATAGGAAACGATATACCGGATCGTCGACAGTCGGTAAGTTGCCGGGTCGATATACAGTACATAATAGTCATCGGGCGCATCCCCTACTCCGGCTCCAAAAGTGACCCGCACCGTGTGGTAGGTCTTTCCTTCGTACGTCACATCCCCCTCCAAGGCAAGATTCACTCCCTCATCCGCGAAGACAAAGGGCATTCCTACGAAATAGTAGGGTGTCAGTGCCCAAAAGCGTGTATTGTACGGAATAGAAGCGGTATCAGGGTTGAACCATGCAGTCTTACCATCCCAGCCGTACTCCACGGACTGATCCACTGATCGCTGGTGCCGTGCCCTTGCTCCCCAATAGTCAGCTGTTTCGTAAGTGTCCCGAGGAGTACCCGTGTTATTCAGTGGTTGATAGTTGAACCGAAAATACAGTGGTCCATTGGACCACCAAGCAGCCAATCCCCCGTGATATTCAATGCTATTCCACAAAAGTTGCCCAGCCTCAGTAGCCTGCAGCCGCTCTCGACTTTCATTGACTCGTGTGGTCACCCAATCCGCTTTGGGTTGGGCCAGGGTGTACGGGGCCTCTGAGGTCGTTACCTGCTGCTGCGGTTGGCTGCAGCCAGCAATCAATAGGACAAGGACAAAGTATGATGTTCTCATGCACTCCAGATTATCAAAATGGTACGGGTAGAAGACGACGCTTCCACGAAAGATCCTGAATCCTAAAAGACTGATCCTAGGAAAATAGATCAGGTCTCTTTTTGGAATATAAAGCTAGTAGAATCACGAGACTTCAAGGGTTTTCCAGCTGGGGTTACTCCAGCTTCCAAAGGCTTTTGAACCGTAAGGCCCGCCTGCCGACAGTTGCTGCGGCGCAGGCCTATTACCTAACTGACGGTGGCTCCGTTCTCCGCCTCCGCCTCGGGAGTCACCGCCTTGAGTTCACCCTCTGCATTTTCCGCAAAAAGCAGCATGCCCTGCGATTCAATTCCCATGATCTTTCGCGGGGCCAAATTGGTCAAAACCAGCACTTTTCGTCCGACCATCTCCTCGGCATTGAAGTACTTAGCGACACCGCTGAGAATGGTTCTTTGATCAAGTCCCGTATCGACTTTGAATTGCAAGAGTTTATTTGACTTCGGGACCGGCGCAGCTTCCAGTATCTCACCTACACGCAAATCCATCTTCATAAAGTCATCATAGGTGATGCCATCCTTCGCCGGTGACACCTGCGGGGCCTCAGCTTCATTTGCAGCTTTTGTATCCATCAGTTTCTGGATTTGTTGTTCTATCTTCTCGTCTTCGATTTTTTCAAAAAGCAGATCACCGCGCTCAACGGGTTGCCCAGCCGTCAGTAGATCATTGCGACCCGCATCCGACCACGGAAGTTCTGATAGCCCCAACAGTCCCCGGATTGCTTGGGAGGCATTCGGTAAGAAAGGACTGCTCAGTACACTAAGGTTGGCCACGATCTGTAAAGCCACGTGCAAAATGGTCTCTACACGCTCCCTATCTGTTTTGATCACTTTCCAGGGCTCAGTATCCGCGAGGTACTTGTTCCCTGCCCTCGCAGCATCCATGAGGCCACCCAAGGCTTCGCGGAAGCGGAAAGCATCGAGGCTCGCGCCGATCTTCCCCGGAAAAGCTGCCATATCCTGCAGTAACTGCTGATCGATCGGCTGTAATTCGCCGATCTCAGGCACCTTCCCATCAAAATATTTATGCGTCAGGACGATGGCCCGATTGACGAAGTTGCCAAGGATGGCCACCAACTCATTGTTGTTACGCGCCTGAAAGTCCTTCCAGGTGAAGTCATTGTCTTTCGTTTCTGGCGCTGTAGCGAGCAAAGTGTAGCGCAGGACGTCTTGCTTTCCGGGAAAATCCTCGAGGTACTCATGTAGCCAAACCGCCCAATTGCGAGAGGTAGAGATCTTGTTGCTCTCTAGGTTTAAAAATTCGTTGGCCGGAACATTCTCCGGCAGTATATAGGAACCCTCTGCCTTCAAAATAGAAGGGAATATGATGCAATGAAAGACGATGTTATCCTTCCCGATGAAATGTAATAATCTCGTCTCAGAGTCTTTCCAGTAATCTTCCCAATTCTTTCCTTGTGCCTCGGCCCAATCCTTTGTGGCGGAGATGTAACCAATGGGCGCATCGAACCAAACGTATAGTACCTTACCCGCCGCTCCGTCCAACGGCACAGGTATGCCCCAATCCAGATCTCGGGTCATCGGTCGGGGCCTTAGCCCACTATCGAGCCAGCTTTTGCATTGCCCGTAGACATTGGGTTTCCATTCCTTGTGTTCCTTTAGGATCCAGTCCTTCAACCAGTTTTCGTATTTGTCCAGGGGGAAGTACCAGTGCTTCGTCTCCTTCATCACAGGAGGCTCACCGCTCAGCATGGACTTTGGATTGATCAACTCGGACGGACTCAGTGTGCTTCCGCAATTCTCACACTGATCCCCATAGGCGTCGTGGAAGCCGCAATTGGGGCAGGTGCCTTTGATGTATCGATCGGCAAGGAACTGGCCCTCCTTCTCATCAAAGAACTGCTTTGAAGCCTCTTCCTCAAAAATACCTTTGTCGTAAAGGGTCTTGAAGAAATCAGAGGCGGTAGCATGATGTGTTGGTGAGGAGGTCCGTGAGTAAATATCGAAAGACATTCCGAACGCTTCGAATGAACCTTTGATCTGCTCATGGTAGGCGTCGACAACTTGTTGGGGCGTCTTGCCTTCCTTGCGGGCTCTGAGTGTGATCGCCACGCCATGCTCATCAGACCCGCACACAAAAGCCACATCCTCCCCTTTCTGACGAAGGTACCGTACGTAGGTATCCGCCGGTACGTAAACACCTGCCATATGACCAATGTGCAATGGACCATTGGCGTAGGGCAGTGCCGCAGTGATCGTGTGTCGTTTGTAGTCTTTTTTAGACATGTATTATCGGATTGGGTGGCAAATATAGATAGGCTGACAATCGAAGGTTGAATTTACCTTGGCTTTCCTATGATCGAGTAAAAAGCGGGGAAGAAAGAAGCAGCGTGTGGCAATTGGGTTTACCAGCCAGCCCCATCCCAAAAACCGAAGAGCCAGTTGCCCGGTGCGTCGCGGTCATTACTTCGGTAAAACTCACGAACAGCGCTTAGTAGCTCTTCGCGACTGATGAGATCATCTTTGTTGAGATCAATTTTTGTAAAACTCTTGGCCGAGTAGCGAATCTCTATGCGGTAAGCCATGAATAAATCAATGTATTCATCGAGGCTAATGAACCCATCACCATTGGCATCAAACACATCAAAGGTATCCTTGACAAACTGATTGACGTGCTTGTCGTACAGTTGATCACTGCCATTGACTATCCCCTTATCGGCAAATTCGAGCCATTCTTTCAGATTGGCACTCTCTTCGATTTCCTGATTGATAAATTCCCGGAAGCTCACCCATAGGTTTTCGCACTTAGCGATATATTCGTCATATTCCGGAGCTCCCTTCTTAAAACCCCAAAGGATACATAGATTCTCACCGATGTTGATAAAATCATCTTGCTCGATCAGTTGATTGTTATCAAAATCCAAGACATTGAAATAGTGTGTAAGCTTCTTCTCTTGTATCTCAGTTAACATCTGTAGCAGTTAGGATCGCCGACTCAGGCGCAAGATAATTAAACTTGATAATTAAGTGATCTTTTCCTGAATATCCCCAAAATCGTGCAAATGGCGCTTTTTTCGTACGTTTGGCAAAGAAATTTGGGAGGATATTACAAATCTCAAATCACGGAATCCGATACCTGCAATAACCTCAAAATTCAAGCTACCAAGTATGGCGCATACTGCCGAAATCATCACCATCGGAGATGAGATCCTTTACGGTCAAACCCTCGATACCAACAGCCACTGGCTCAGTGGGGCACTTGACGGAATCAATATCAAAGTGATACAAAAAAGTACGATCGGGGATCAAGAAGAGCAAATCACGCACGCCCTGCGTGAAGCTGAGAAAAGAGCAGATATCATCCTCATTACTGGAGGTCTGGGACCTACCAACGACGACCTGACGAAGCCGACCCTCGCTAAATACTTTGACGTACAATTGCGATTAAACGAAGAGGCGCTGCAGGAAATCTACGATCTATTCGCCCTGGTGGGCCGCGTCCCGACCAGTATGAATGAGAAACAGGCCGAGCTGCCAACCAATGCCGAGAAAATAAAGAATACAGTAGGTACCGCTCCGGGTATGTGGTTTCAGGAGCGTGGTAAAGTATTTATCTCCATGCCTGGAGTACCCCGCGAAATGAAAGAAATGATGCAGCGGACCATTCTGCCCCGTCTCTCCGAGCAATTTGCCACAGGAGCGATCGTTCATCGCATGATACGTACGGTGGGCATACCCGAATCAAAATTAGCCGAAAAGATAGCTGCATGGGAAGCTGCGCTGCCCACACCCATTCGCCTTGCTTATTTACCCTCTTTGGGCCAGGTCAAACTCAGGATGACCGCCACGGGCGAGGATGCCTCACTGCTGGAAAAGCTACTCGATGAAAGCACGGAAGCCCTCTTGCCACTAGTAGGAGATTACTATTATGGTACTGGCACTACAGAACTAGAGGAGCTTGTTGGCATCATCCTGAAAGAAGCAGACGCGACGGTGGCGACCGCAGAAAGCTGTACCGGAGGGATGGTCGCTGGGACTTTGGTGAGTATACCCGGCAGCTCAGACTATTTCGTCGGTGGGGTTGTAGCCTACGACAATCGGATCAAAATGCAAGTGCTCGGTGTTTCAAAGCAGACCTTGGAAGCCCACGGTGCGGTCAGCGGACCCGTGGTACAAGAAATGGCCATGGGCGTAAGGAAGAAATTTCAGACCAGTGTAGGTATCGCCACGAGTGGCGTTGCCGGACCTGCTGGAGGCAGTGAAGATAAACCGGTGGGAACCGTGTGGATCGGATATTCCGATGAAAGGAAAACTACCGCTGAGAAAATGGTGTTCACCAAAGACAGGGCGCTGAATATCCGATTGAGCACGCTCGCCGCATTGAACTTGTTGAGATTGAATTTTCAACGATAGGCAAAATATTTTATCTTTGGGGAACCCAAAAGCGACACAATAACAGAAGATTATATGGCGACAGTAGAGATGGTCATGCCCAAAATGGGAGAAAGCGTAATGGAGGGAACCGTAATCACCTGGTTGAAGCAGGTGGGTGAATCCATCGAGGAGGACGAATCTCTACTGGAAGTAGCAACAGATAAAGTCGATACTGAGATCCCCTCCACCCACGCGGGGGTGTTGAAAGAAATCCTGGCGCAAGAAGGTGATGTCGTTCAGATAGGTAAGCCACTCGCCGTGATCGAGGTAGAAGGTGTTGAGCCCTCCACCCAGACAAATGGCAAGCCTGAGCCTGCTGAGGTCCTGACCGAAAGCGCCTCTAACTTATTGAACGAAGCGATCGCGGAACACTCTGCTTCCGCCCCCATCGCTGAGCCTATACCGGCGGCTAGTGATTCCGGCAGGTTTTATTCCCCGCTGGTACGCAACATTGCCAAGGAAGAAAATATTAGCCTTGATGAACTTGAGGCGGTGCCAGGCACGGGCAAAGAGGGTCGGGTGACGAAGAAAGACATCCTCGCCTACGTCAAGAAAAGAAAATCAGGACCGATCACTTTGCCAGCTGCTCCAACCGTCTCAGCCCCGAGTCCACAACCGCAAGCGGAGCCATTGACCGTATCCGGCGAAGACGAAATTATCGAGATGGATCGCATGCGGAAGATGATTGCGGAACGGATGGTCGCTTCCAAGGCCATCTCACCACACGTGACCTCTTTCGTCGAGGCGGACGTAAGCCATATGGTCAAGTGGCGAAACAAGATGAAAAACGTGTTCAAGGAGCGGGAGGGCGAGCCACTAACTTTTACACCAATCATGATTGAGGCGATCGTCAAAGCGATCAAAGACTACCCGATGATCAACATTCAGGTCGACGGGTCCAAGATCATTCGCAAGGGCGCGATCAATATTGGTATGGCCGTGGCCTTACCTTCCGGCAACCTGATTGTACCCGTCATACACAACGCCGACCAGTTCAACATACTGGGCTTGACGAAAAAAGTGAATGACCTGGCACGACGGGCCAGGGACAACAAACTCAAGCCGGACGAGCTTTCTGGCGGAACCTATACCGTTTCCAACGTTGGCTCTTTTGGCAACGTCATGGGTACCCCCATCATCATGCAGCCACAAGTGGCTATTATGGCACTTGGTGCCATTCAAAAGAAACCGGCCGTCATCGAAACCAACGAAGGCGACTTCATTGGTATCCGCCATAAAATGTTCCTTTCCCACAGCTATGATCACCGAGTAGTTGATGGAGCCCTTGGCGGCATGTTTGTACGGCGGGTGGCGGATTACCTAGAAAAGTTTGACCCCGAAAGGGAAATCTAAGAGAAGATAGGTTTCGACTTGTTAGCGACAGGTCAAATAAAGGGTAGGTACCAGGCCAGATAAGGACCACGGGTCTTGGGAAACTGCTTAATTTTCCATCAAATTAAGAACCCAAACATGAAAGCATCTGACCTCTTCATCCAATGTCTTGAAAATGAAGAAGTAGAGTACGTCTTCGGACTACCAGGGGAAGAGAACCTCGACTTCCTACAGTCACTCAAGCAATCTTCGATCCGGCTGATTCTGACCCGTCATGAGCAAGGAGCGGCTTTCATGGCCGCTACTTACGGGCGACTCACCGGGAAGCCAGGAGTTTGTTTGGCCACACTCGGGCCGGGAGCGACCAACTTCGTCACCGCCGCGGCTTACGCGCAACTTGGAGGCATGCCATTGCTGATGATCACCGGGCAAAAGCCGATCAAGAAGAGCAAACAAGGAAAGTTTCAGATTGTCGATGTCGTGGACATGATGCGACCACTTACCAAGTACACCAGACAAATCGTCAACGGCAACAACATCCCCTCCATGGTGAGAGAAGCTTTCCGCATCGCCTCAGAGGAGCGGCCCGGGGCGGTCCATCTGGAACTACCCGAAGACATCGCGGCCGAGGAGACCGATGCTCCAGTTTTTACGCGAAGTTTTATACGCAAACCGCATGCGGATCAGAAAGCCCTGGACGCGGCTTTGGAGATGATTCACCTTTCTCGAAAGCCTCTTATACTGATCGGAGCCAGTGCCAATCGAAACAGGACGGGTGCTGCGGTCCAACGACTACTGGATCAATCGGGCATCTACTTCTTCAACACCCAAATGGGGAAAGGCGTCGTAGATGAACGACATTCACAATTTCTGGGCACGGCTGCACTCTCCGATGATGATTACGTGCACGATGCGATCGACGCCGCGGACCTAATCATCAACATCGGTCACGACGTCATCGAAAAGCCTCCTTTCTTCATGCGAGAGGGTGGTTGCAACGTGATCCATATTAATTACTTCTCCGCACAGGTCGATCCGGTCTACTTTCCGCAATTGGAAGTGGTTGGAGATATCGCGTCAACGGTTGAGTACTTGGCGGATAAGATTACCCCGCAACCTAGCTGGGAGCTCTCGATCTTTGAAGAGCTGAGGGGGGCGGTGTCATCGCACATCACGAAGTACTTCGAAGACACACGGTTTCCAATGCTGCCACAGCGGATCGTCAACGAGATCAGAAAGATCATGCCCGATGACGGCATCATCACCCTGGACAATGGCATGTACAAAATTTGGTTTGCCCGTAACTACCGGGCCTACCAGCCCAACACCATACTGCTTGACAATGCCTTGGCCACCATGGGTGCAGGCTTACCGTCAGCAATGGGTGCCAAGATTACCCACCCGGAAAAGAAGGTCATCGCTATTTGCGGTGATGGCGGATTTATGATGAATTCCCAGGAAATAGAATCGGCCGTGCGCCTCGGAATAGACCTTACGGTCATCATCCTCAACGATAGCGGCTACGGCATGATCAAGTGGAAACAGGAAGCGATGGGTCTTGACAACTACGGACTGGATTTTGAAAACCCCGATTTTGTCAGATACGCAGAGGCCTACGGGGCAAAGGGGTATCGCATTCAGTCTGCGGCAGGGTTTACCGAGCAACTGGCAAGATGCCTGGATGAAAAAGGCGTCCACATCTTGGATGTCCCCATTGACTACTCGCTGAACTACGAAATCCTGGTGAAGGGCCTAAAAGAAAAGAATACTCATGAGTGAAATCCTAACTGTTCTTTCCCCCTACGATCAAAGTGTGATCGAGGAGTTGCCGATGCACAACTCGGACGATGTGGAAAAGTGCCTAGCCACGGCCAAAAACCTTTTTGACCATCGAGCCAGATGGCTGCCGAAGCACGAGCGAATAGCCATACTGGAGCGGGCCAGGGTGCTCATGCAGGGGCGCAGGGAAGATCTGACAATCATCGCCGCAGAAGAGGGCGGCAAACCTTACGTAGACTCGCTGGTAGAAGTCGACAGAGCCATTAATGGACTAAAGATCGCTGTTGAGGAATTGGCAAACTTCGGGGGACAGGAAATCCCAATGGCGCTCAACGCTGCTTCTACCCAGCGGATGGCGTTTACCATCAAAGAGCCCATCGGCGTGGCAGTAGCCGTGAGCGCGTTCAATCACCCACTCAACCTTATCGTCCATCAGACGGTCCCCGCCATCGCGGTCGGTGCCCCAGTCATCGTGAAACCTGCTTTGACTACCCCAAGGTCTTGCATTGCTTTTGTCAACCTATTGAAAGAAGCCGGACTACCCGATGGTTGGTGCGAATACCTACTCACGAGCAACGAAGATTCAGAAAAGCTGGTCACCGACCATCGAATCAACTTCTTCTCGTTCATCGGATCGGCAAAAGTGGGGTGGTACCTCAGATCAAAACTATCACCGGGTACGCGGTGCGCTCTGGAACACGGAGGCGCGGCGCCAGCTGTGATCGACCGCACGGCCAAAGTCGATGACATCATCACCCCTTTGATGAAAGGCGGTTTCTATCATAGTGGGCAGGTGTGCGTATCAGTCCAGCGTGTATTTGCACATGAGGAGATTGTAGACGCCCTGGTCCAACGAATGATCGAGCAGGTAGAAAAACTGCGAATGGGCGACCCGAAGGAGGAAGAAGTGGATTGTGGGCCGTTGATCCTACCTCGTGAAGTGGACAGGGTCGAACAGTGGGTATCAGAAGCGGTAGACGAGGGTGCT
>JBCCXG010000148.1:0-10924 GCA_039191945.1 Bacteroidota bacterium | reverse complement strand
CTATTGTAGCCGTCAATCCCATTAACTAGGATATTTGGACCATAACGCCTTGGACCAAATGACCAGATCTGATGAAGCAATGATCCCCAAACATCTGAGTCAGGGATAGGCAAGAGGCCCATGTGTCCAAACATAAGCTGTGCTGCATAGTGATGCGGCAATTGATCTACAGACGTGGCGGAAAACCGGTTTTTCGTCTTGAGGGACCGGATCATCGGAGCTCCAAAAAGCATGGCCCCGAGGCTATGGACATTGGGGTTGCCCAAATAGATACCCAATGAATCCCTGCCGTGTTGATGCTGTACTTCCTTGATGCCCCTTTCTACTCGATCAAACGCCTCTCCCCAGCTGATTTCTTTCCAACCGGCACTTGTTTTGAGTACCGGGCGCTTCAGCCGGTCGGGGTCTTCATATATATCCTGTAGTGCTGTGGCCTTCGGACAAATGAACCCTTTGCTGAAGGGATCCTGCTTGTCGCCTTTGATGGACTGGATTTGGCTATCATGCATTGCGATCTCGATGCCGCACATCGCCTCACATAAGTTGCAAGTGCGATGATGGATGTAAGAAGCTGATCTTTTGCTCATTTTTGCTCGGGTCCCGTATCGGAAGATATCGATTTTCTGATAGATAAATGCGTCGGCAGCACAACTTAAACCCTAAGGTCTGAAGGCCTTTGCCGCAAATCTTTTTTCTTTGGTATTCATAGCCTATTGAATCGATGAAACGAGTAAAGAAAATAGTATTTAAGGTCCTCGGGATCGCTGTTGCCTTGGCGCTAGTTGTGGTTATTTTTCTAAACTTCGCCAATTTCAGCTCTGGCTACCGAGCTGGAGTGCCGATCAAAGTGAGCCACAAAGGCGTGATTTTTAAGACTTGGGAAGGGCAGCTCAACGTTGGAGGACTGACGAACTCTGGGCAGGGAGCTATCCCTACCACCTGGGAGTTTTCCATCGCCGGCAGTGACGAGCAGGTAAGAGAGAATATCGAGCAAGCCATCGAGCGAGGAAAGCGGGTCAAACTCAATTACAAAGAAAAGTACGTCAAATTCCCTTGGAGAGGAGATACCAAGTACTTTGTCTACGAGGTGGAGATCCTGCAATAGCGCGCGTTCTCGGAGCTATCTCAGGCAGGCTACTGCTAGCAAATTTGTGGTTTAGGATGAAAGACATTTATGAAAAGGAGATTACCGTCCAATCGGCGCATCTGGATCTACTGCAGCATGTCAACAATGTCACCTATCTGCAATGGGTCCAGGATATGGCAGAGGCGCACTGGACAGCAAAGAGTACACACGCAATCAACGAAGAGGTCTACTGGGTAGTCCTCAGCCACTATATCGAATACAAAAAGCCAGCATTTTTGGGTGATCAGCTGACCGGCCGCACTTTTGTTGAAAACAGTGACGGGTTTCGGTCGGAAAGGCACGTCGAGTTTTACCGTGGGGGACAGCTGCTCGCGAGAGCCGAGACCCAGTGGTGCCTCATCGATCGCAGGACCCACCGGCCCAAGAGGATCTCCGAGGAGATCAAGGAACTTTTCCGAGCCTAAGAGAATCACTACTTTTGGAAGCCAACGAAGACTACTTATGAAATTTGGAAGTGTTGAAAACCCAGAAGAGATAGACTTTGCGTTACCCATGGATCACCCAGGGACGAAAGGAGCCCTCTCCAAAGGCGGTGGAGGTCTGCAAGAGGCATTTGTGGGTTGTGCCAAGTGGAACAAACAAGACCTAAAGGGCTTTTATCCTCGAGGCACCAAGGACGAATTGGCCTACTATTCCACGCAGTTCAACAGCATCGAGCTCAATGCTACCTTTTACAATTTCTACAAAGAGGATCAGATCCAAACCTGGCACGATAAAGTGCCTGAGGGCTTCAAGTTCTTCCCCAAAGTGAATCAATACATCTCGCATGTAAAGCGCCTCAACAATGTGGAGCTACCGCTGGAGGATTTTGCCAACACCATGCGTGCCTTTGGCGACAAGTTGGGGATGGTCTTCCTTCAGGTGCACAACAATTTCGCTCCAAAAAACTGGGAGCGATTGCAAAACACCCTGGAGTTTTGGCCGAAGGACATTCCCTTGGCCCTTGAGCTACGACACACCGATTGGTACAATGATGAGACCGTAGCTGAGGATTTGTACGCCTTGCTTGACGAGCACAAGGTTGCCAACATCGTGACCGATACTGCGGGTCGCAGGGACCTTTTGCATATGCGATTAACGACTCCGGTGGCCTTCGTGCGATACGTAGGAGCCAACCATGCCAGCGACTGGACACGGCTCGACGACTGGATCGAGCGCATCAAGGCGTGGCAAGACCAGGGACTGCAGAAGTTGTACTTTTTCGTCCACCAAAACCTGGAAAAGGAATCACCCTTACTTTCAGCGCGATTTCTAGAAAACTTCAACAAGACCTTTGGGTTCGATATCAAGATCCCCGAGCCTGCGAAGAAGTAAAATAGGCGTTGAGGAGTTGGGTTTTGGGACCCCCCGCCCGATGCCCTTCGGACGGCCTTGCGCCAGGCCGGCGCTGAGGGGGCCTGGCGCTTCCGTACCCTTCCAAGGTACTCTTTCCGCTTATTCCGTCCTCAGTACCTTGACTGGGTTCGAGATCGCAGCTCGGTAAGTATCATAGCCAACCGTCAGGAATGTGATCAAAGACACACCAAAACCTGCCACGAGGAAGATCCATACACTGAGATCGACGCGATACACGAAGCCGTTGAGCCAGTCATTCATGGCGTACCAGGCGATGGGGATAGCTACGACAAATGCGATGGCAATCAACTTAAAAAAGTGGGACAGCAGCAGCCCTACGAGGTTTTTACTACTTGCCCCGAGCACTTTTCTGAGTCCAATCTCTTTTTTCCTTTGCTCAGTCACGTAAGAGGCCAGCGCGAAGAGCCCCATGGCGGCTATGAAAATGGTGATCACCGAAAAGAGGATAAAGATGCTACTCATCCTTCGCTCGTTTTCGTAGAGTCGCGCAAACTCGAAATCCATGAACCAATTTTCCATCGGTAGGCCAGGATTGATCTCCTTCCAGAGTTTGTCCAGCACGGCGATCTTATCCTGGTATGACCCCGGTGTCATTTTGACGTAGAGGATTCGATCCACTGGACTGGGAGATCCCCAAATTGCCAGGGGTTCAATGGCCGTTTCGACCGACTTAAAAGGAAAATCTTTGACGATGCCGATCACCTTACCATCCAGATCTACCTGCTGTTGGAGTTGTGGATTCCATACGCGATCACGGATAGTCATGCCGATTACTTCCTCCGGTGCCATCTGCAGCGTCAGCAGCGCAGCCTCATTGAGAAGGATCGCCGTACTGTCAGACCTGAGTTGAGGGTCGAAATTTCTACCGGCGATGAACTCTAGCTCGAAGACCTCTGGAAAGTTGAAGTCTACATCAAACTTGCTCCACTCTCGCTCTTCATTGTTGGATTCTGGTAGTCGAAAGGTGCGATTGATCAGTCCGAAATGAGGGAGTCGGGGCAGGTGATTGCCTACGGTTACCGCCTCAAACCTGGCATCTTGCTCGACTTGATCCCTAAAAGGAATCCATCCATCACCCAAACCAAATCCGCCGAGTCGAATGCTGAGAATTCGATCCTTGTCTTGGCCAAGTTTACTGGTATTGATGAGCTGGAGCTGGCTGTATACCACCAGGGTGGCAATGATCAAAATGATGGAGACGCCAAACTGGAATACCACCAGCGCCTTTCTAATATTCTCGGCCCCTCGACCGGACCCAAAGAGTCCTCGCAAGGCGGCTATGGGTTTGAAGCTGGAAAGGTACAAGGCCGGATAGCTGCCCGATAGCAACGTTACCAAGAGGGTCAAAAGGAGCAGGACCATCAAGATCGGGGGAGAGACCAGGTCGGACCAGACGAATGTCTTTCCTGCCAATTGGTTAAAGGGCTTCAATAAAAGGATGACCGCACCAGCAGAGAGCAGCACTGAGACGAATGAGATCAAAAATGACTCTCCGTAGAACTGAATGACCAATTGACGTTTAGTGCTTCCGAGGGTTTTCCTAAGTCCAACTTCTCGAGCCCTTTTGGCGGAGCGGGCGGTGGCGAGGTTCATGAAGTTGATGCAGGCGATGACCAATACAAGTATGCCGGCAATGATGAAAATAGGCAAATAGGCGGAGTCGGCTGGTGCTTCGAGCTCCCAGGTCATTTCCGGTTCGAAGTGGAGGTCCGAGAGCGCGGTCAACTTCAACTCTTTATAGTCGGCTGCATTGGCGTTCGGATTGTTTCCCAAAGTTTCCTGAATGTAGGCCAACCAGTCTTCTTGGATTTTGGGGATGGCGTTAGCATCCGTCAGCTTGACGTAGGTATACATAAAGGAGGCAAAATTCGAAGTGAAGGGGTCCCAGTCCCAAGTCTGAATGGTTTGCTGATTGAGTCGTACGAAGTTCGCGATCATCTCAGGCTTCATGTGTGAGTTGCTAGGGGCATCCCGATACACGCCAGACACGGTGAGAGGGATCGTGCCAGATCGGTGATTGTACTCCAGTACCTGTCCTAGTGGATTCTCATCCCCGAAGTATTTTTTGGCGGACGAGGCCGAGATCAGCACGTTGTCCAATTGGGCGAAGACAGTCTCTTTTTCCCCTTGTACAAGTTGCAGGTCGAAAAAGTCGAGGAAGTTGTCCTCCGCCCAGTAGAAGTGAGGTTCCATGAAAGCATCTTGACTCCCCTGTTCATTGACGTGTGTTGGATAGGCGGAGTGCGTCAGACGGATCACGTCGACTACCTCTGGAAATCGCTCCACAAGCCTTGGTCCCCATTGTCCCCCGGATATGGCAAAGGCCTCTACGTTGCCATTGTCCCATTGTCGCCAGTAGCTGAGGCGATAGGTCTCTTCATGATCGGGGTGCATATGATCATAGGTGTACTCGTCTTGTAAGTAGAGAAAGATGAGCAGAAAGC
This sequence comes from Bacteroidota bacterium, assembly GCA_039191945.1. Taxonomy (GTDB): domain Bacteria; phylum Bacteroidota; class Bacteroidia; order Cytophagales; family Cyclobacteriaceae; genus JAWPMT01. The sequence continues at coordinate 5,977 of JBCCXG010000148.1, read as the reverse complement.
TGGTGAGACCAATGGCCAGGCCCAGAATATTGATGGTAGAATAGAGCGGTTGCTTGCGAAGACTACGCCAGGCAACAACGAGGTAATTGCGTATCATTTGGTGAGATTTTTGACCTAACGAGAAGATAGTGAATTCTAACCAGATTACCCTGAGAAATACCAATAGTTACAGAGGAACCGGCTTAGTAATCAGACTTTTATGAGCTATTATTCATGGAGTTGCAGAAAGTGACAAAATATCTGGAAAGAAGTGTTATGCATAGAGATGTCATTTGTTTTTTGACCCAACACTGACTAAAATGAAGACAAATCAAAAATACGATTGGCGCAATCCCCAGATCTCATTCCTGGTCCCCCTTACATGGGCGATTCTTTTCCTCGGTTGGGAGATCCCGGAACTTGGTCCGGGAATGCCCGTATTTTTTGATCTGTGATCGTAGGGATGCGCTTCAAGACCATTAGTATCCTAATTGTATATACATACGGATTGCACAAAAAATAGGTTGGGTTGATACCAAAGCTTCTCAGGCACTACCTTAGAAAAATACAAGGTCGAATAAAGTCCTACTAGTCAAAATGATCTTTGTAGGATTTTGGCGATGACCTGGGGCTGCTTGTAGATCATCATATGATCGCCACCCTCCACGGTGATGTCTACGTTTTTGAGATATCGAATAGGGAAGGGTCGGTCCCGTGTACCGTGGATATGGATCACCTGAGTCGCTGACGGTAGCTTGGGGATTTGCCATTCGGAGATGGATCGTAAGCCCCATTGAAAATAGTAGTTGCTCAAGTGACTGAGCATGTCCCTAAAGAAGGCCGTCTCGCTATGGCTAAACCCATGATTAGCTCCCCAGAGCTGGAGGAGTCGAAGTGCCACCCCCTTTTGAAAGAGGAGGTATAGTTTCCAAGGAGCCACTTGCCTGAATAGGGGACTTAGTTCCTTCCGGTCTTTGATACTTGAGAGCAGCAGCACTTTGTCTACCGCTCGATGGGCGGCGATCTCCTGCGCCACCAGTCCTCCAAAGGAATAGCCGAGAAGTGTGATGGGCTCGTCTTTGTCTATTGCCTGCGACATACGGCGGGCGTAGTCGGGTAGTTGCTCACCTTTGAGGGGTTCGAGCCACTTTAGGTGCATGAGCTGACAATTACTTAGCCGCAACCCATCAAAAATGCGCTGGTCGAATCCGAGTCCAGGAATACAATAAATGGTGTTTTGCTTCACACACATACAGGTCAGGTAGTTGCCCAGAAGCACAAAGTAATGGCCTGATGGCATGAAAACCGAGCTGCACGGGCCGACACACGGCAATCTGGGCGGGCCTAGTGCACCGTGATTGTTCGGAGATGATACCTTTTGGTGTACGGTGTGTTCGGTGCTGGACGCCTTTCCGTGAACTGTAAAAAAGCCCATTTTGTCCTAAATCCCGCTTGATCCCCTCCAAGTCCCGATTCGGTAAGTCTCTAGTCCATTTCAGTTCGGAATCGGCATCCTATTTGTCTGTAAGAAAGCACTAGACGTTTAATACTCTAGAACTCAACGGTCAAAAACAAAAGTCAAAAACTCAAAATAAGGATTATGAAATCTTTCATTCTTTACTGCACCGCTATTTTCCTAACCACAATGACCTTCGCACAGGGTATGGTGGATCCCAAGCCCGTCGAAGAAAACCGCTATGAGGGCAAAGAACAGGACCCCTACCTATTCCAAGACTTCGCTAAAGCTGTCGCCACTAAATTCAAAACGGGTGAGACAGAGGAGTATCTTCTCAACTATAACGGTTATACCAACGCCTTCGAAATCATGCACGATGGCAAATTGTGTGAAATGAATGCTACTTATTTCGATGTCATCGAGGTAGCAGAGTACACGCCAAGCAAATCCTACAGCGACAAGTTTGTGTCACCTTCATTAAAATTTGTAAAAGGAGTAAATGCCAGTGCCCCGAGGAAATTTAGCGTGGTGATCGTTGAAGACGAAAGTGCTACACTGTACAAAGATTTTGCGGTGAAGATTTCTACGAGGGAGATGAATGATCCCATCCGCGGCGTGGTAGAGCGCGAGTCATTTTCTCCAAGTTTTCACTACTACATTAAGCTTGGAGACGAGACCAAGCCTATCGGGCTAGGCAAGCAGAAGGTCGTCAATCAGCTAGCAGATGACAAGGTCAGCTCTTATATGAAAAAGAACAAGCTGAAAATCAAAACTGAAAAAGAGCTGGTACAGGTGGTTGCGTACTACGCAGGTTTGCAAGGTGCTGCTCCCCTCGCTTCAGCCAGTAGCAAATAGGAGACTTTAATTGTAGATTGGAATACGTACAGGAGCTGTCCGAAGGGGCAGCTCCTTTTTTATTTTGATCAGTCGGACCTTGAGACCCAGCTTAATCGATGAGCTTATATCCCGCACCGTGGACGGTCAGGATGAATTTTGGGTCGTTGGGATTGTCTTCAATCTTTTGGCGCAATTTCAAGATGAAGTTATCTACGGTTCGAGTGGTAGGCGACGATTCGTAGCCCCATACATCCTCCAGCAATTGGTATCGGCTCACGATCTCATTTCGATGCTTGTACAGGTAGAGCAAGACTTCAAACTCCTTGTGCGACATTTTCGCTGGTTCGCCACCGATCTGGGCTTCGTACTTGTGAAAGTCCACATGTAGCCTCCCCAAAGTGAGGGTGGCGATATCTTCCTCCTTTGCTTCCGGTGTATCTGTTCTTCTGAGGACGGCCTTCACCCTGGCGACGAGTTCTCTGACGCTAAAAGGTTTGGTGATGTAGTCGTCTGCACCCAGTTCCAAACCCAACACTTTGTCGATCTCTTCCCCTTTTGCGGTCAGAAAAATAATGGGGGTCTTCACGCCCGCCTTGCGAGCTTCGCGGCATACGTCAAACCCGGACATTTTCGGCATCATCACGTCGAGGAGTACCAAATCAAAGCTTTCCTTTAGTAGGATATCGAGACCCTCCTGCCCATCTTTGGCGACCATCACGTCGAAGGATTCGAATTCCAGGTTTTCTTGTAAACCCTGCCGCATCATAGGTTCGTCATCTACTACAAAGATCTTTGCCATTAGCTTCTCAATTCTGATTAAAAATTAGGCGAAACGAGCTGCCTTTTCCCAGCTCACTACGGACATCGACATTGCCACCATGTGCTTCCATAATGGAAGAGACTAACGAGAGGCCCAATCCAGCGCCTTGTACATTATGCACGTCACCTTCAGCCACTCGGTAAAACTTGTCAAATATGTGGTCGACTTTTTCTTTAGGGATACCTATACCTCGGTCCGAGACCTCTATGATTGCACTGCCATTCTTCTTCATCGTTTTGATCCCAATAAACTTCTCCTCCTTGCTGTACTTGATGGCATTGTCCATGAGATTGACCAGGACTTCATAGATGGATTCCTTGTCTGCTTTGACCAGCGCCATATCCCGATCCTTTTCTACCTTAAAGTCGAAGCCATTTTGCTCTAGATGATAGGAGTAGTCGTGCAATAACTCCTCCACAACCTGATTGATATCCAGGTCCACAAAGTGATACTTTTTTCTTCCGGCTTCCACCTGCTGAAAATTCAGTATCCTGTTTACGATGCGAGTCAGGCGATTGGTTTCTTTGTATATAATCTCGACGTACTCTGCCTTTTTTTCCTCGTTCTTCGCCCTTCCAAGCATGAGCGTCTCGGCAAACATGCTGATCAGTGCTAGCGGTGTCCTTAATTCGTGACTTACGTTAGATACAAAGTCCGACTTCGTTTGGGCTAGCTTCATCTGTTGTAGGGTGGTCCTGGCTACGAGGGCCAGCCCAAAGAGAAGCACTAAAATCAATATCGCGGAGGCGGCCAGGTTGTACCGCAATCGCTGATCCACTAGTTGTTGCAAAGACTTACTCTTTAGACTGATGCCCAACTCAAGTGAAGGAAAGAGCCACATGGTCTTGGAAGCGATGATTTCGGAAGCTACCGTATCGGTTGAGTATACCAGTGATCCCTGCGCTTCATCTGCTAGGGAGATGACTAGGTTTTGCTGGGCGATTTGCTGCAGCTGTGGGCTCAAGACGTCGTTGGCAAAAGTGCCGGGGTTGATCAGTGCGGTCATTAAGTACAAATGGCCTGCTGGGGCCTGCATCACGGCAAGCAGTACTTGTAAGTCGAGATCTGCTACGCTGCCATCTTCCAGGTGTACCTTTTCGACATGTAAGAGATCGTCAGGCTGGATTTTAGTGTATCCATTCTCTTTGTACGACCCCAATTGCCGGATGAGGTCTATTTTCTCAGTATGTAGTTCCTCAATGATCTCTTCGAAGCGCTCATCTTTTTCTTTGGGAAAGCTGTGGAGTAGCATACTGTCTCTAGCTGCAATACGCTTCATATTGAGATACTGGCAACCACTGTAACTCAGAAGGGTTTCTGTCTTGGGTGTGAGGTTGAGTTGCCCTTGGTCGTCAAGATTATCTTCCAGATTTTTCACCAGATTGTCCAGGAAATCATTGGAGAATTGGTTGGCTGAGAAGATGACAAAATCCAATTGATTTTCGTAGACGGCCTGTATCATCTCCTCATCATCCTGGAGCGAAGAGATATCGTAAACCACGAATAGGATGATGGGCAGAAGGATCGTACCGACCACAATCAGAATTATCCTTTTCGTGGTACTAGTCATAGTGTCTCCTTAATCCCGGCATTGTATATTGCAATTATATACGCAGTGGCTTAAGTATTGTGCCTGTGACTTCAATACTTTGACCTCCTTTTACAATAAATGACAAAGAACCATGAGCGAATCTAAAGGTCAGGTAGAGAACCTATTGACAGAACTCGGGAAGCGCATCGATGATCTGGTCGGTGAGGTATCAGAAACAAAGGATGAGTTCCGAGATGAGTTTGAAAAGCGCATCGATGAGTTGAAAGATCAAAAGCAAAAACTGGAGCAAGAGTTTGACGAGTTCAAAAGCCAAGAGAAGTGGAACGAAGCCAAATCACACTTTTCTTCCGCGGTGAATGAGTTGAAGAAGGGCGTTGAGAGTCTCTTCAAGAAGGACTAGAGTGCTTCTAAGACATTGACAATCAGGGAATCGATTACCTGGTTAGGGTCTTTTGAAAACTTTCGCTGCATCCGGTTGGCGATGATGGCATTCAGGCTGATCATTTCATGGCCGAGCAATCGACCCATTGCGTAATAGCCGGCCGTTTCCATTTCCATATTACTGATCCAGAAATCATGAGGATGAAATCCGGTGAGCTCCTCGACCATACGCGGGTACTTGATGGGTAGGGTGATGGCCCTTCCTTGTGAGCCATAGAACCCCGGGCAAGTGAGGGTATTGCCCGTACTTGAAAAGGATGCGAACTTCTCAATGAGCTTCGTCGATCCCTGTATGCAGTAGGGTTTGTAGGGCAGTTGCAGTGTGGTTTGCAGCGTACTGGATACGCCACTTTCATAGTCGCTTTGGGGAAGTTCATAGAAGTGGGCGAGGGGGTCTAGGCCCACTGCATATTCACTAGCGATGTGGGTGCCCAGAGGGATGTCTTCCTGTATCGCGCCGGAGGTACCTATCCGCACGATCTGTAACTGCTTTCTGTCCTCTTTTGGCTTTCGTTTCCTTAAGTCGATGTTGAATAGCGCGTCCAACTCGACCATCAGGATTTCCACATTGTCCGTGCCCATCCCGCTACTGATCACGGTGAGGCGCTTCCCTTTGTAGGTCCCCGTATGCGTGATGAACTCCCTCTTGTTCATCTCAAAATCAATGTGATCAAAATGCTGTGAGATCCGATGAACTCGGTTGGGATCGCCTACGGTGATGATCGTTTCAGAGACGTTGGAGGGCTTGAGATTCAGATGGTAAACACTACCATCAGGGTTCAGTATGAGGTCGGTTTCGGATAACTTGGACATCCCAAGAGGTTTGCCGGCAAATTCTCTGATAAAAAGGGATTTTCCAAGGAATCCAGACCAGAACGGCAATCTTTCCGGT
>JBCCXG010000147.1:0-10943 GCA_039191945.1 Bacteroidota bacterium | reverse complement strand
CCCAAATAAATTGACGCGACATATGAAGATTACAAGAATATTAATGCTTTTTCCCGTAATAATTATGTTTAGCGGTTCTTACCCATCTTCCTGCCTAAAATCTCGCATCGAGCGATAACCCACATACGACGGTATGAAATGCTTATTAGAAAGGATGGGTCACCTTGCGCTGAGATTTTTCCCAAATTGGATGGCTGCCAGCGTCCGATTCAGTCAATAATGTTCAGCTGCTTCATCAAGATGGAGGCGTTGGTATTTTGACACTTACCAGGTCGAAGTTGATAATCAAATTCGAGTCTATCCTTGACAAGTTGACTGTTGAAACTATAGTTTTTTACATGCTCGTGGGCTTCGTATTCATCAGCGAGAGCGAGGTCATGGGTGGAGATGAATCCAACTGCGTCTTTTCCCAATAACCTTGTGATGATGCCTTGGGCCCCGCTATGTCTGTCTTGGGAATTAGTTCCTTTGAGGATCTCGTCCAACAGGAACAACACGGTGTCTTTTGATGCTTCTTCCAGGTCGAAGAGACCCCTGATGCGTTTGAGCTCTGCATAGAAAGATGACGTACCGGAGGATAGGTCGTCTTGCGTCCTCATGCTAGTATAGATTGTGAACTTGGAACACTTCAAATGATGGGCGCAAACAGGCAATCCGACCCATGCCATGACGCTATTGAGTCCTATGGTGCGCAGAAACGTACTCTTGCCAGACATGTTCGAGCCAGTTACCAGATTGATAGGTTGATGCAGGTCGAAGTCATTTGTCACTCTTTCACTGCTGGGGATCAGTGGGTGGCCGACCCGAGTACCTGTCCACATCATCTTGTCCTCCGTCAGTACCGGAATAGTGAAGTCGACGTTGACATCCGCAAATGTGGCCATGCTGCACAAGGCTTCAAACTCGTTCACGCACTGGAGCCATCGCTGGAACTGCCCTTCATTTCGTTGTATCCACTTCTGCAGGAGGGAGAAAGTATGAAGGTCAATGAGTAAAACAACATTGATCAGCGGCCAAAGGATGTTGGTCCTCGAGTCCAGTAGAAACACCACCTGACGCAGTATGCCGATTTCTTTGATGGCCCGCGTGCCAATGTATGATTGTAGTTTGATGAGGCTGGGGCTCTTGAACTCGCCCTCTGAGATAATTCGTAATGCTTGTAGGAATGCGACGAGAAACTTCTGAAGATGGTCCGTCTTTAGCGCCTGATTTTGCAGCCGCAGATTGAAATAGAGCAGGACAAGTAGGTTAATGAAAACCATGATCCAGGCTGCGAGCGAAGGGACCATAGACGTGCTGATGAGGATAAGCACGATAAGCGTAGAGAGCCCCAAAAAGACCGCCAACCAACTGGCTAAGCGACTTCCTGGTAGAGACTTTAGGTTTTCGGGCAGGGCTTCTTCGTTGACCTTTTCACTGCTTAGGCTGCGAAGAGTAGCTTGAAGGGATTGCCGCCACTCTCTATTATCTTTCAGCTCTTGAATAGCCACCTGGCGCGCTTCCACCTGACGTAGGTCGACCGGAGAAGTCAAAAGCTCTGCTAGCTTTCTCCGGGAGCTCCTGAGGTACGACCGGTTGACACTAGCAAACAGTGAGTTTTTCCCGAAGATATCTAGGTCTTGGGCGAAAGGATGCCCGACATCAAGGTATTCATCGCCGGTGTGCACTGATTCCAGCGTACCATCCAATCGCTGCTGCTCCTCCTCATTGAGCTCCCAGAGATTTCTCTGCAGGTTCTTTTTTCGTTCATTGACCTGATCGCGATTGGAAAGGAATAGGAATACTGAAGCTAGGAGTATGCCCCCAATGCTAGCGAATAGTAGTACGTCCGTACCGATGAGCAGGATCAGCAGCAGGGCGAAAGTAATAGTCCGGCCCCAGATAAACTCTCGCGATATTACCTGAAGCTGTTTGAATGCTTTTTTGTAAGAGGTAGCTGCCTCATCGAATTCTTGCTTCACTGACATGATTACCTGAGCAGTACGGATCCGTAAGCAATGAGATGGGAGTATCCCAAAAAAATTTACTTTACCTCATACTTTTTCGGGGCATACAAAAATCCAAAAGCCCTACCACCTCCCTTAGTATGTGTTTCGTGATGCACGTAATGTGCATTTATGATTCTTCGCAGATAGGGGTGCGTGGCTTTGAACTTGATTTTGATTCTGCGGTGGACGATGATGTCGTGAAAAATGAAATAGAATAATCCGTAAGCAAGAATACCGTAGCCAATGAATTTCAGCCAGTGGACAGCAGCGACTTCATATCCGATGACGATCAACGCTACGGAGGGAATACTGAAGACCAGTGCAAAGAGGTCGTTGCGCTCCAGCGGATGGGGATGCACTCGATGATGCGACCGATGCCAGGTCCATAAGAACCCGTGCATGATGTACTTGTGGGTAAACCATGCTACTCCTTCCATGAAAAAGAAGGTTCCTACAATCAGCATTGCGGCAAAATACCAGGTCATAAAGCGAAATTAGATCAATAAAGCAACAATTCCTGCTTCACTTCTTGCATGAGCCACATGGGAGTGGATGTGGCGCCACAGATACCCACGCTATCTCCCTCAGAAAACCAGGTATTGTCAATCTGACTTTTGTTGGAAACGAAGTAAGTATAGGCATTGTTCTGCTTGCAGATATTGAACAGCACTTTGCCGTTGGAGGATTTCGTACCTGATACAAATACAATCTTGTCGAATCTCCTCGCAAACTCCCTTAGCTCTGAGTCTCGGTTGGACACCTGGCGGCAAATGGTATCATGTGCATTCACAGAGATACCTGCCTCAGCCAGTTTAGAGGTGATACTGTAGAATTTGTCAGTGCTTTTGGTGGTCTGACTATAGAGCGTGATGTTCTTAGGTAGCGTGGCCAGGTCCAGCTCTTGTATATCTTGAAATACCACCGCCTCATTGTTGGTCTGGCCGAGTAGGCCCACAACCTCTGCGTGACCTGGTTTTCCGTAGATGTAGATTTTTTCCTCTTTGTCGAAGCTATTTTTTATTCTGTTCTGGAGCTTTAGGACTACCGGGCAGGAGGCATCTATCAGCTCGAGGTCATTCATGATTGCTATCTTGTAAGTCGATGGTGGTTCGCCGTGTGCCCTGATCAATACTTTGGCGTCCCGGATAGTCATGAGATCATCATGATTGATAATGACCAATCCCTTCTTCTGCAGTCGCTTGACCTCTTCGTCGTTGTGTACGATATCACCGAGACAATAGAGCCTGCCGTCCTCGTCAAGGATTTCTTCAGCCATTTCGATGGCGTACACTACCCCGAAGCAAAATCCTGAATTGGCATCGATATGGACAGTGAGATCGAGCATATTTCCTAAACTAAATGCTGTCAATTATGTTCTTGACGTGCTTTGAGATCCTTGAAAAACTCATAAAAGGTAATATTGAGCAGCAAGAGGAACAGGGCATAGATCGAATCTTCAATAGGAATGGTACCTAAACGGATACCAAAGTTCTCTGCATTGTTGTACCACACGATTGGCTCTTCAATCCAAGACCCTGTGAGAATTCCATTGACGATGAAAAAAGGGATGAGATGAAATAGATAGGCGACAATGAAATGCCCCGCATAGTCGGAGCGAATCCAAATGCCGTGGATCACCAGGAGTATTCCCGCTCCTAGAAAATTGTAAAAGGTATAGGCTTGGCTATGGAAGATAAAAGCAATCACTATTAGCAGTGTGCCGACTATCAGGAAGACGCGGTTCGCTGCCCGCTGGCTAATGGGTTGTTTTATAAAGTACTTTACATTCTCATAGATGAATACGGAAGCGAATGGAGTGGTAAAAAAGAACAACCACTCTTCGATCGGCAAATTCACCAGATAGATACCGGACAGGTACTTCGGGTTGAATCCCCATACTCCCAGATTGGTAAAGATCACGTCCCACAGGATGAAAATAGCAGCCGTGATCGCCAGTGCCATGGACAGGGGTATCCATTTCTTGTAGTACTCCACCCGATACTCAAAGGATCTGGCCAGCGGGAAGGATATTGTGAACAAGTGAAGAATGAAGTAAAGCGACACGCTTATATGGCGTTTATGCGGTGACGGAAATAGGTCTTCGTAAGTAGAAGCATTTTGATGCTGTCCGGGATCCTTACCCGCTCAGATAGTATTCGGGTAGGAGGCAGATTCTTGATTTTCTCAAATAGCCTCAAGTAATAGATGTAGGCGAGATAGACCCCTAATCGGGCACCGTCGGGCAGTTGTCGGATACCTTCCAATGCGTGATCGAAGTCCTTCTGAATATCCAATTCAATGGCTTCCTTATCCTGACTGGTGAAGTTGTGAAAGTCGACGCCTGGAAAGTATACCCGACCTCTGTCGTCAAAATCAGCTTGTATATCCCGAAGAAAGTTGACTTTCTGGAAGGCGGCGCCCAGACTACGAGCAGGCTCTTTCAAGGCTTGGTATTGCGCGTCATCTCCCTCACAAAAGACCCTGAGGCACATCAGGCCGACCACTTCTGCAGAGCCATAAATGTAGGTATCTAGCATCTGATCATTGTAGGTCTTATGCTCCAGATCCATTTCCATGCTATATAGAAATGATTCTATGAGGTCGTGATCAATGTGATACTTATTCACCACCAGCTGGAAGGCCTGCAGTACAGGATTGAGGCTTATTTTTTCGTCTATGGATCGATAAGTATCGGCTTTAAAGCGCGCCAGTAGACTTCGTTTGTCATGGTCGTGAAAAGTGTCAACAATCTCATCGGCGTATCGAACGAACCCGTAGATCGCGTAGATCGGAAGATGAAACCTTTTGTGCAAGGTCTTGATACCCAGCGTGAAAGACGTACTATAGTGCTGGGTGATAAGTCGACTGCATTTCAGCGCAGTGAGCGAGTAGAGATCTTCCATACCTAAAATTAGCTAAAATCTTTTTTGATCTCGTTAGCTACCACCTCGCCAGAAATGAGGGATGGGGGCACACCCGGACCCGGTACAGTGAGCTGCCCGGTGAAGTAGAGGTTTTTGAGTTTCTTGTTTTTGAGACTTGGCTTGAGGATGGCCGTTTGTCTCAGCGTATTGGCGAGTCCGTAGGCATTCCCTTTGAACGAATGATAGTCATTCTCGAAGTCTTTGTGGGCATAGCTGCGTTTGACTACAACATGATTTCGGATGTCCTCACCATTATATGCTTCCAGGCGATCCATGATGCGGTCATAGTACTGTTCGCGGATCTCATGGGTGTCCTCCAGGCCTGGGGCTACCGGAATTAAGACAAACAGGTTTTCGTGTCCCGCTGGAGCGGCAGCTTTGTCCGTCTTGCTGGTAGTCGCAGTATACAGCAAAGGCTTGGTGGGCCACTTGGGGTCTTCGTATATTTCGTGGGCGTGTTGATCAAAAGGCTCATCAAAGAAGAGCAGGTGATGTAGCATCTTGGGTAGTTCTTTGTTCACTCCCAGATAGAAGAGCAGGGAAGAAGGGGCCATTACTCTTTTGTCCCAGTAGGCTTGCGAGTACTTTCGGTATTTGGCAGGCAGCAGCTCCTGTTCGACGTGATGATAGTCTGCCCCGGCCACGACGATATCCGTTTTAACGTCTTTCTTATCTGTCATCACGTGAGTAACTACATTAGCCTCAAAGCCGAATTCTTTCACTTCGTGGTCCAAGAGAAATTCAACTCCCAATTCTTCCGCTAGCTTGCACATGGCTTTGACCACGCTATACATCCCTTCGTCTGGATACCACGTACCCAACGACATATCGGCATAGTTCATCAGACTATAAAGAGCTGGAGTATTTTGAGGTGTGGAGCCCAGAAACAATACGGGAAACTCCATCAATTGACGAAGCTTATCGTTTTTGAAAAACTTGTGCACGTGCGATCTCATAGATGTGAACACGTCCATTTTGAGCAGGCCGTAGAGTAATCGAGCGTCTACAAACTCAGTGAGCGATCTGCTGGGTTTGTGGACGAGGTCGTTGATGCCCACCTCATACTTGTATTTAGCTTGAGCCAGGAACTTTCGCAGACACTCGGAGCTGCCTGGTTCGATGCGGTCAAACATCGCCTCAAGTGCTTCCATCTCAGCGGGAATCTCGAGAAGTTCGTCTTTGAATTTAACGCCGTAGGATGGCGACAGGCGCTTTAGGCCATAGTAGTCAGAAGTGGACTTGTCAAATGCGGCAAAGAACCCGTCGAATACGTCGGGCATCCAATACCACGACGGTCCCATATCATATTGAAAACCATCAATTTTTAGTTGACGGGCACGCCCACCGGGCGTAGCATTTTTCTCCACGACACTGACGTCGTACCCTAAGCGTGAAAGGTGGCAAGCAGCCGAAAGTCCTGCAAAGCCTGCGCCGATCACACAGACCTTTTTGGTCATAGTTTTTTCTTAATTGCGGTAAGCGTAAATCTTCAACTCGCCCTTTAATTCTTTTCTGGCAATGTGAATTCTGTTTTTCACCGTACCGATAGGAATCTCGAGCTTGTCTGCAATCTCGTGGTATTTGAAGCCCCGGAAATGCATTAGAAAAGGAACTTTGTAAGTATCCTGAAGGTTTTCAATCGCCTTGTTGATATCCTTCAAAGTAAAGCTCGACGAAGCATCGTTTTGCGTAATGCTCTCGGAGGAGTTGATATAGTGTAAGTTTTCTGTCGTATCAATAAAAGTATTGCGGCGCACCATCCGCTGATAGTTGGTAATGAAGGTATTCTTCATGATGGTGTACATCCACGCCTTGAGGTTGGTCCCCTCTGCAAACTTGTCTCGATTGGTGAAAGCTTTGAGAAGCGTCTCCTGCAAAAGGTCGTTGGCCTCTTCCGAGTCTTTGGTCAGCTTCATCGCGAAAGGCTTCAAAGAACCTGTCAGTCGATCAATTTGGTAGCTAAACTCTAGTGCTGTCATAATCGAGGTCGTTTGATTTGTTTAATCAAATGTAGTATTCCTTAAACAGAAAAACAAGTGTTTGTTTAACGAATCAGCCAACTCATTAAACAAAACATGACTGTATGTACACTAAAATAGCCTCAGAGGCATAAAAAAAGCGGTATTGAAAGTTTCAATACCGCTATTGTGTTAAACAATACCTTGGATTTGCTCTAATTCGAGATCGTCTGAGTCTGTTGAATACTTATACTGTTTTCCTCTACAATCTCGATCAACTCCTCTATTCTGTTGATGATTGTAACGTTCTCAGGGGTCTGGATGTCCTGGCCTACGACTTGATAACCCGTCATTAAGATTCTAATGCCCTTGAATTCCTCTGCGATTCGGTCAACATAAGCTTGGACTTGTCCTATGCCCGGGGTGGATGTGAGCACCGTTAGTAAAAAATCTGGCTTGTGCATCTTCACCACTTCAATGAGATCAGCTAGTGGGAGCGACTGCCCTAAAAAGACGCCTCGATTTTGCCGGGATTTGATGATATAGTCAGCAAACAACAGGCTGAGTTCATGCAATTCGCCTTCGGGGAGATACAATATGTATTTCTTCGCCTTTTCGTTTTTCTCGACGAACTGCCCATCGATCGCCACGATCAACTTCTGCCGCACAAGATTAGAAATGAAGTGTTCCTGAGCAGGATTGATGGCGCCCGTTTGCCAAAGGATACCAATCTTGGCCAAAAAAGGATAGATGATATTTAGCATCGTCTTCTCAAAACCTAATTTGAGAATGTTGGTGGACATGATCTTTTCGAAGCGATCTTCGTCGAGATCGACCATAGAAATGGTCAAGGCATGTATTTGCTCCGGATACCGAAGATTGGTTTCTGTAAACTTGAAGACCTCACGCTGCATCTCTCCTTCGGACATCTCCGCGATCTTCGAGATTTTGAAGCCATTATTTTTTAGCAGTGCGACATTCAGTATCAGCTTAAGGTCGCGATCGTCATAATATCGGATATTGGTATCCGTCCGCTTCGGATCAATCAACTGGTATCTCTGCTCCCAAATACGTATTGTGTGAGCTTTTATGCCTGATAAATGCTCTAAATCTTTTATCGAAAACGTACTCATCTTACCTACCTCCCTACTTTAGATACTACGGTAACCACCTGGTAGCTTGAATTGTTTATGCTGACTAGTAAAAAATAAGGATAAGAGAGAAATAGATTATCTGGCTTATTATCAGGTAGATAGTCAATGTGTTCCTAATCGGCCCCAGGACTCGATTGGCTATGAATTGGATGACCAGGGCGATGACAAACCAGCCTATAAAATTCTGTATTGGGATCGTCCCTGACGTCCATTGCCAATAGTCTAATTTGACGGCGACGGGCTCGATCAAAAAGTCGAGGAGCACCATAAAGACTGCACCTACAAAACTTCTTGAGATGACTGGCAAAGGCAATCGTCCCGCGATCTCCGCAAAACAATACGAAAGGATGAACCAATTCACACCAATCACAAGTGGTACATTCATCCACGACCATCCAAGCGTGGGCCCGTACTGGTATTCTCCAAAAATCACTCCTGTCGCGACGCCTACCACCTCGAAGGAGAACCCGATAACGAAGCTAATAAGTGCAAAGAGTGCCAAAGGCTTGATGGGCTCGGCATGGGTGAAGAATATGAGCCCGGCGGACAACAATAGGTTTAGAGGGGTGAGGCTGATCGTAAGTTCGCTCGTGGGCCCAAACAGTGTGCCAGCAACTCCAATTAGGTGAAACGCCAATATGACCCAACCCAAATTCCGCTGCAGCTTTTCTTTCATGCCCATCATAACGATCCTAACTTTGATCCTGTTAGAAGAAATTGCTCCTTAGATGCTGGTTTACAATGTCACTGTCAACATCGACCCGGATGTTGAAGAAGAATGGAAAGTCTGGATGAAGGATGTACACATCCCGGAAGTCTTGGCTACCAATAGGTTCAACGGCTCCAAGTTTCTGAAACTGCTCACCGAAAGTCCCGAAGCTACAGGTGCTACCTACGCCATACAATACTTTGCTGCAACCATTGATGATGTCGAGCAGTACCTTAATCATGATGCGGCAGCCTTGCAGAAGGATCACACGGATAAATTTGGATCAAAATTTGTCGCTTTTCGCACATTACTCGAGGAGGTGAGCTAGAAATCGAGGTGACAATTGAGCCACCCCTCATCGAACCTTACCTTATACTTTTTATAAAAGTTGATCGCCGGCTCGTTCCAATCGAGTACCTGCCACATTAATCCCGTGCAATTTCGCTGTCGAGCCTTCTCGACCGTTGCATCTAACAACATTTTGCCGATCCCCTGTCCTCTAAAATCTTCATTGACGATCAGATCCTCCAAGTAGATCCGCCGACCTTTCCACGTCGAATAGCGGAAGTAGAAGACGCTCGCACCAACGACCCGGTCTTCTTCAGATGCGACAAGAAAATCGAATACCGGATGCTCGCCAAAACCGTCTACCTCCATTTTCTCAAGCGTGTTGTCCACCTCAGACAGCGCATGTTCGTAGATGGCAAGTTCCTTGATCAGCTCTAGTAGAGCCGGCAGGTCCTTTTTTATACCGTCGCGAATACTCACCATAAGCTTGGGGTCAGGTTAAAGCTCCTGGCGTGCTACCGGAGGGATCACTCCCATGTTGTACCAGGCAAACGAATAGGCGTCGGTCAGTTGATCGATCCGCTTGGAGGTAGGCGTTCCAGCGCCATGTCCGGCGTCCGTTTCGATACGGATCAGGGTCACATGCTCTCCAGCTTGGGCCTCCTGGAGCGCTGCAGCAAACTTGAAGGAGTGAGCGGGCACCACCCTATCATCGTGATCGGCAGTCGTTACCATTGTTGCCGGATAGGCCGTGCCGGGCTTTAAATTGTGCACTGGGCTATACCCTAGGAGGTACTCAAACATCTCTTTGGAGTCTTCAGATGTGCCATAGTCACTTGCCCAGCCGGCTCCAGCTGTAAATTTGTGGTAGCGCAGCATGTCCATCACGCCCACGGCAGGAAAGGCAACTTTAGCCAGGTCAGGTCGCTGTGTCATGGTGGCTCCAATCAGTAGGCCTCCGTTTGACCCGCCCGCAATCGCCAAATAGTCGCTGGAGGTGTATTGATTGGTGATCAAGTATTCACCCGCTGCTATGAAGTCATCAAAGACGTTTTGCTTTTGCATTTTGGTGCCCGCAAGATGCCATTTCTCGCCATACTCACCCCCACCTCGAAGGTTAGGCTGCGCGTAGATCCCATTGTTCTCCAGCCATAGGACGCGACCTGTATTGAAGCTTGGGCGGAGGCTGACATTGAACCCACCATAGGCATATAGGTACGTTGGGTTGCGGCCGTTGAGTTCGAGTCCCTTCTTATGTACGATGAACATCGGCACCTTTGTGCCATCCTTACTTGTGTAGAAGACCTGTTTTGTGACATAATCGCCCGGGTTGAAGTCGATGGTCGGCTGGGCAAAGAGCGAAGACTGGCCGCTTGCAATGTCGTACGCATAGATCGACGACGGATAAGTGAAAGAGGTGAAAGTATAATAGAGCTTGGACGCCTCGGCATCTTCAGAGAACCCCCTTGCCGTACCGATCGCGGGCAATTCGACCGTCCTCACCAGCTCACCTCCGGTAGTGTACTGCTTCACCTCTGTTTTAGCATCTACCAGGTAGCTGGCAAATAGATAGCCGCCAGCAGTGCCAGCATTGAGCACGTTCTCAGTTTCTGGAATAAGGTCCTTCCACTGGGCGCGATCCAAGTCGGTGATGGAGACCTCTACGATTCTTTTGTTTGGCGCTTGGTAGTTCGTCTCTACCAACAACCTATTCTCCTGAGACCAGATTACCGTCTCTTCTGTATCCATATCGTCATCAAGTGTGAGGATTACGCCCGTAGGATCTTGCAGGTCCATGATGAAGGTGGCCTCCCCACTGGTGCGCTGCGCAGCTCGGATGACCAGGTACCGTTGATCTTCCGTCACCCGGGCAAAGATGTAGCGGTAAGGTTGCGCATCACCGCCGAAGACTAGTTGATCTT
>JBCCXG010000146.1:0-10960 GCA_039191945.1 Bacteroidota bacterium | reverse complement strand
TGTTGACAAGCAAAACCTCGATCCTTCGATTCAGATCTCGTCCTTCCTTCTCATCGTCGTTTGTAGCCATGGGAACTAGTTCACCATACCCTGTGACTTGCATGCGCTGCTCATCGATCCCAGCAGCGACGAGCCAATCTTTCACCTTCTGAGCGCGAAGTATGGACAGGATCATATTTTTGGCTCGGCTACCGACATTGTCTGTATGACCGGCAATCTGGACGCGCACGTTAGGCTGCTGTTGTAGTAAATCTTTTACCGCATACAGTCCTTCCAAAGAGGTCGGCTCCACGGAGGCAAATCGGAAATAAACGTTGGCCATGGCACCTTCGCGCCGTAGTCCATTGTACCGATCGATAGCATCTCTGGTGGCAGCATCTCTGGTGGCTTCGTCTCCTTCCCTCGTCAGCCGGTCTCCGCTGCCAATTGACACGTCGTCTGGCTTGAAGTAGGTCGGGGTGGGAGTCACGGGCGGGTTAGTAGAAGCCACCCTGGTGTCTATGGGCTCACCATAGCCAGGCAAATTGAAATTCTTGAGGTGAAACTCCGGGTCATCGAGATCCTGGATCTTGAATTCTTCGCGATACAGCTCCTCACCATGTTTGCTGATGACGATGCGGTACTTTCTAAGCGGATTGATTGGTAATTCATAGTATCCACTATCTGAGGTCCTGGTACTCTGATTGTCCATCCTTGACATGGCGAGTTCTAATCGCACATCAGCCTGCGATATAGGATCGACGCCCTGGGCGAGCACAAGGCCGTTAAGCTTGACCCGTTGATTTTCCCAGAAGTAGTAGATATCAAAATCACCGAGGGTACCTAATCGATTGGAACTCAGATACCCTGATTTACCATCTTGACTGATTTGAAAGTGGATTTCGTCAGCGGTCGAATTGATCGGGTAGCCCAAGTTTTCGGGCGCCTGCCACGTTGTTGAAACCTCGTCCCATTCGGACCGGAATATATCCTTTCCACCCATGCCTCCATGTCCTTTGGAGCTGAAATACAAAGTCTTTTCATCTGGACTGAGGTACGGACTGTCTTCATCTTCTGGACTATTGATACTGTTGGGTAGAGGTATGGGGGTGCTCCAATCCCCTGTTGTCTGATCCTTTCGACTTTCGTAGAGGTCGTAACCCTTGTTTTTTAAGTTTTCGGCGCTTGAGAAGATGATCCAGTCTTCTTTATCGTTGATGTAGAAATGGGACTGCGCTTTTAGTCGCGTGATCTTGGTATCAACCTCTTGCGGCTCCGACCACTCGCTGCTTCCACCTTCGCTGTATTTCAATCCGCTATTGGGTTGAAAGATGTACAGCTTAGCCGCCTCGTTGACCATTTCAATTTTGGCATTGTCTCGGGTAAACGTACCCAACTGATCCAACATGGCGTTAAGGGGCCAGTCACCCTCGTCATTAACTGAATGGAAAATTTTGAAGTCCTTACCTCTCAACGTTCCGTCTCGGGAAGACATGAAGAGCAGTTCGTTGTTCTCTTCAAAAAAAGCAGGTGAGATATCAGCGTGAGGAGAGTTCACCGCAGCAGGGAGATGAAGGATGTCATAGTTGCCGGGATTGGCCATCATCTCTTCTGCATGCTCCGTCAACTCGATACGGCGCTCCACTTCCAACTGGAAGGCGGCATCCATCCATCGATTACTTTCATCCATGAATCGCTCAAAAAAGAACCTTGCCGAGTCAAACTGATTCTTTCGAAAGTAGATCCTTCCCAGCCAATAAAAGTAGTCCGTGTCTTGGTAGGAAACCTCGTCATACAACCGACTGAAATCCGACAGATCTTTGTTAGGGTCGATGAGCAGAAGGTAAATGATCTCGTATAGGTATTGACTATCCCGAAACTGTTTGTTGGCCAGATCTTCGAAGTAGGGCATGGCCAGATCCAGTCGCTCAGTGTAGAAATGATTTGCGCCCTCCGTGTAATCTTTACGGGGCTTTTGAGCGAATGATTCCAGTATTACAACTAGCAATATTACAACTAGGACCAGTATCCTCATGCGAATGAGACGGTTCATGGCGGTGAAGAATTCTGGAATTTGTCCAGATTTACTCCTTCACATGGGGCGAAAATAGCACAATTGAGTTAATAAATTGCAATTTACGGTTTGATTAGAACAGGGTGTAGTTGCCGTGTTGGTCGGCAGGCATCGCAGGTTCTGTGAGCGTACTGCTATTGTTCTCAGTGTTTCTAATGGCCGGGCTTACGGCGTGAGTAGCTACTTCTATTTCCTCCGATTTTCTTATCAGCTCGCGTATGCTCTCCTCGCTCAAGTCAGGGTTTAACCACTCGTTGACATCATTCGACAAGACCATGATGGGTTGTTCTTCTGTGGTGTGACTGGGAGAGGTCGACTGTCTCATGAGGCACATGAAGCAATCGAAGGAGTTGCCCTCGAGATCCTCTGAGGACTCCCAAATACCAGCAATACCGAAGAGTTGTTGCTGAGGAAGGTAGTGGTAGTAGGGCGTGTGTTGCTTCTTCCCGATTTGCCGCCACACGTAGTAGCCATCTGCTAGTGCCACACACCTCCGGCTTTGTAGGGATTTTCGAAAAGAAGTCTTTTCAAAAGCTCGTTCGACATCCAAGTTGAACAGTTTGCTGCTCATCACTTTGTTGTTTGACCATTTGGACATCAGGCCCCAGTGAAAGTAGGAAATCTGATCTGGGGTATGCAGGATGGGTAGTTTTTGGGTGGGATGCGCGTTGTATATGGGCTTCCAGGATCCTTTTTCCTTCGTGATCAGATGTGGGTTTTGAGCTATGGAGTATCGATCTACCATCCAGAACAAATGTAAAATCAATTATTCATCCGTGAGGCAATATGCCAATGCTCTTTGCTCGGACCAATACCAGGGTTTGTTTTTGAAAGAAGCGAAGCCACAGTGTCCACCGAGAGCAGGTTTCTCAAAGGAGGCGAAGGGGGCATCCTCAAAGAGACCTGGATCGAGACACGCTGTGGGCAAAAAGGGATCATTCGCCGCATTTACTACCAGAGCTGGCCTATTGATACTTTTGAGAAAGTACCTGGAACTACATTGTTGGTAGTAGTCTTCCGCATCGACAAAACCATGAAGCGGTGCGGTGAACCGGTCATCAAAAGCACGTAGGGTTTGTATTTCGTCCAACCTTGTTGTGTCCAAAGAGGGGAACTGGACCTTTTTTGCTATCACCTTACGCTTGAGTGATCTAAGGAATCGTCTTTCGTAAATTCTGTTTTCTCTTCTTGAAATGTGGTCGGAGCCAGCAGAAAGGTCCAAAGGCACAGAAAATACGACGGCTTTCTTGATCTCCTGAGGCCGGGCCTTCTCACCGAGGTATTTCAGCGTCAGGTTACCGCCAAGACTGAATCCCACAAGCTGTATGGAGCCATATCCTTGCCGAATGGCATGGTCGACAACGCATGCTAGATCGGCCGTTGCTCCACTGTGGTACATGGTGAGTGATCTGTTCATTTCAGTGCCGCAGCTTCGATAGTTCCATGCAAGTACGTCAAAGCCGCAAGACCAAAAGGCGTGAGCCATTCCCTGGATATAAGCACGCTCGGAGTTGCCTTCCAAACCATGGCTGATAATGACCAGCCTTTCACGCCCAGCGCGTATCCAATCGAGGTCTAGGAAGTCATCATCGGGCGTTGGGATGCGCTCGCGCTCGTAGGGACTGGGAAGTGTGATTCTTCGGACCAGCGCTGGATAAATGGTTGCGAGGTGTCCGTTTCTCAACCAGATAGGAGGCTTGTAGACCCAGGAGTCTGCCGGGAAAATATCACTGTTCGAGCCCATGAGGAAACAATAATAACATTAGTAGGTGTTAAGTGATGGAAAAGAATCAGGCGGTGTGGTCAAAATGGCCACATCATTTAACTTTGATTCTCTAAAATCTTTGAAGGAATACGAAAAGTACAATGGCGGAAGTAATCAAAATGCCTAAAATGAGTGACACCATGGAAGAGGGTGTCATCGCGTCGTGGTTGAAAAAAGAAGGAGAAGAGGTCAGCTCAGGAGATATCCTGGCAGAAGTAGAGACCGACAAGGCAACCATGGAACTCGAATCATACGAGGATGGCGTTTTACTGCACGTGGGTGTCAAGGATGGTGATACTGTGCCCGTAGACGCCATTATTGCGATCATCGGCGAAAAAGGTGAGGATATTTCAGGCCTGCTCGCAGGCGGTAACGGGGCCACGCCAGCGGATGATTCAGCCACCAATTCAGCAGCTTCCTCCGCTCCGGCTGAGATCGGATCCACTGAGGCTGTCGATGTATCTGGAATCAATGCGACGGTGATCACCATGCCAAAGATGAGCGATACAATGGAAGAAGGTGTTATTGCCTCTTGGCTGAAAGAGGTGGGTGATGAGGTGTCTTCAGGTGATATTCTTGCTGAAGTGGAGACCGATAAGGCGACGATGGAGCTGGAGTCCTATGATGACGGTGTCCTACTCTACAAGGCGGTGGACGCTGGCAGTGGGGTGCCTGTGGACGATGTTATTGCGATTATTGGAGAAAAAGGCGCCGATTTTGAGACTTTGCTCAAAGCACACAAACAAGATCCCCAGGGTGGGGCGCCTGCGGAGGCTTCCGCAGAATCAAGTCCCGAGCCTGCACCCACGGCTAGCTCCGCAGCACCCAGTGCGGTGGCAGTAGTCGATCCCGCACTTCATTCGAATGGTCGAGTGAAAGCCTCTCCGTTGGCCAAAAAGATCGCAGCGGAGAAAGGTATCAATATTGGAGATGTGACTGGAACGGGCGATGGAGGCCGGGTGGTCAAGCGGGACGTGGAGAACTTTCAGCCTTCAGCAGCTCCTACTCCTCCTGCATCTGAGCCTTCGAGTGCACCGGCCGCTCCCGCCGTTCAGTTGCCCATGGTAGTGGGAGAAGAGCGCTCAGAAGATATTCAGCTATCACAGATGCGTAAGGTCATTGCCAAACGACTCTCAGAGAGCAAATTCACCGCGCCACATTTCTATGTGACGATGGAGATTCGGATGGACAAAGCGATGGCAGCTCGTAAGAGCATGAATGAGATCGCTCCCGTGAAGATCTCTTTTAACGACATTGTGGTAAAGGCCACTGCCGCCGCGCTGCGCCAGCATCCAGAGATCAACGTGACCTGGGCAGGTGACAAGATGATACGTCACGATCACATACATATGGGGATAGCGGTCGCCATTCCTGATGGTTTGATCGTCCCAGTGATTCGATTTGCAGACAATAAGAGCTTGAGTCACATTTCAGTTGAGACAAAAGAACTCGCTCGGAAAGCCAAGGATAAGAAGTTGCAGCCGGATGAATTCTCCGGCAACACTTTTACGATTTCAAATTTGGGAATGTTTGGTGTCGAAGAGTTCACCGCCATTATCAACCCTCCGGACGCCTGTATCTTGGCCGTCGGCGGTATCAAGGAGACAGTTGTCGTTGACAATGGCGAAATGAAGGTGGGCAATGTGATGAAAGTGACGCTATCCTGCGACCACCGTGCGGTGGATGGAGCGCTGGGAGCGGCATTCCTCAAGACGTTGAAGGGATTGTTGGAAGATCCGGTGAGAATCCTGGTTTAATAATGATGTAAAGAATAGAAGAGAAGTCCGGTAAACTTTTGCCGGACTTTTTTTGTAAATAGCGATATGGGTTTACCACAAATGCACGCTACAACCGTACTGGCGGTGAAGCACAACGGGCAAATAGCCATCGGCGCCGATGGACAGGCCACCATGGGATCCACCGTGGCGAAAGGTAATGTCAATAAGATTCGGAAGTTGGCCGAAGGCAAGATCATCACAGGATTCGCTGGATCTACGGCTGATGCATTCACGCTTCTCGATCGATTTGATGAGAAATTGGGTAACTACTCAGGCAATTTGAAACGCGCAGCCGTCGAGCTAGCGAAAGATTGGAGAATGGATAAGTACCTTCGTCAACTCGAAGCGATGATGATCGTCGCCGATAAAACGGAGATCCTAATTATCAGTGGAAATGGCGACGTCTTGGAACCTGATACGGACGTTGCTTCCATCGGGAGCGGTAGCGCTTACGCCCGACCCGCCGCTATGGCGCTTACTAAGCACGCAACCCAGTTGTCGGCGGAGGAGGTGGTTCGTGAGAGCTTACACATTGCCGCGGATATCGATATTTATACTAATCACAACCTGGTCGTCGAAGTGCTTACCTAAGTCAATGCCAGCAAGTTAGGGCTTCTATTTTGTTGGCTTCCGCCGGTTATTTCTTGAATAGTTATTCAATCCCGACTATCTTCAATTGATCGAAGATAAACGCCGCTTTACCGAATTTGGATGATGGCCTGAGGGTCCGGTTGCTATTTTGCTATTTAGACTGTAATCAACCGGTACAGACATGAACTTTCTTCGAAAGAGCAATTTCCTTCTTATGGGATTCGCGCTGGTATCTGCCATTGCCAAGGGCCAGACGACGTACTATGCCGTAGCTAACGGAAATGTATCCACTCCAGGTGTGTGGTCTACCTCCAGGGGAGGAATTCCCTGCAGCGGCGGATGCACTTTTACCAATTTTGACGATTACATTATCGGTGATGGATTCACCGTCACAATCTCTGGAAACCGAAATGTGAGCGATATCACAGTGGAGAATACCGGTCGACTCGAGTGGTCTGGTGATTTCCAGCTTAGATTTAACCTAAACGGTGCGGACGACCCCTCATTAACTGTGGAGACAGGGGGAGTCGTTTTTGATAATAATAACGCCAACGCTCAGATACGTAGCATCACCTCTTTCCAAAATCTTTCCATCGATGTAGATGGTTCATTGGAGATCGCGGACTTTCAGTTCCGCGGTGGAGGCGCTAACGTAACATTCGAGTCCGCTTCTGGTACGATACTCATCCGCGATCAACTTAGTTTTCGTGGAGGTGGACTTCATACGCTCATCAATGAGCACAGCAACTTACAAGTGGGTACGATCCTTTGTGAAGCTCCAAATGGTACTACACCTCAGACCGCTACTGTTACCAATAATGGTACGATTACGGCCACCAACTTCAACTTCAACTCTGCCCCTGGGATCGATGATATGACCCTGACGACTAACGGAACCGGGGTCCTTTCCGTCGCCAATGCCATCAATGCCAGGCCCGCGAGCCTGACGTGGACAAATACGCAGACGTTTAATGCTAATGGTGGGATCAACTTCACAACGGCATCCGGAAACCACACCATTACCAATAATGGTACTTTTCGACCTACGAATGTGACTGTCTCAGGCGCGGGGACACAGATCACCTGGGGAGGTAGTGGCTCAACGGATATAACGACATCACTCAGCTTCGGTGGCGATAATATCACTTTTACTAATGACCAAGTAGGTACATTCGAAATGACAAACCTACTGTTCCCGAATGATGGTATGGGCTTTACGAATAATGGCTCGTTGCAGGCTCAAAACCTGACCGTATCTGGAACTGCGGTTGTAGTTACCTGGGGTGGGACAGGCACACTTGACGTCGGTACTTTGATGAACCTGAATGGCGCCAATGCCAGCTTTACCAATAATCAAACGGGCAACTTTGATGTATGGAACCTTCAATATGGTGCCAGCGGGGTCACCTTTACCAACAATGGAACGTTCAGCACCACGGAAACACCAGATGTTGAGGAGCACATCTACTTTGCCCCCGGAGCAGACAATTCCACTCAGGTAAATAATGGTACCATGACTTGCGATGAGATCTTGATTCAATCGGACGACGTACGGATCGAGAACTATGGCACTTTCAACATCGATCTGGAACTGGATGAGGAGGATGTCAATAACTGTACCTTGGTCAATGGCACAACATCAAACCATACTGCGACGGTCAACTTCACCGACACGGCTGACCCAGGTAATGCCGGTGGTTTTGATATTGAAAACACGATGAGGGTCGAGAACCATGGAGTCATCAATCAACCTGGAGATTTTCAAGGAGATGAGACAAAGGCTCAGTTTACGCTATACAACTACGATGGCGCGACATGGAACTTTGGAGGTATAGCGGAAAGAGGCTCAGGTGGCTCAGGTCATACCGAGACATTGGCAATGGTTGATTTGTTCACCAACTACGCCACCAACACTTTTAACTATAATGGTTCCGGGAATCAAACAGTCCTTGACCCCGATGACAATACTTACTATAACTTGACCGTCAGCAACTCAGGGACAAAGACTGCCGCAGGTCCGTTTGATATTGGCACTTCTACTACTAATCTCGGTTCCGTGACCGTGGCCGACGATGCGAGCTATGTACTTGCTGGGACTATGAATATCTATGGAGACGTATCGATCACCGATAATGCTCAATTCTCTGCGGGAACGAGTTTTCTAAATATGAGAGGAGGCGCGGGAAGAAGTTGGACAAGTACCAGCTCGGTGGGTTTTAGTGCTGGAACCGGTCGTGTGGCACTTTTTGGGCCTAGTCATTACACCCTGACCGATGCGAGCGGCGCCGTATTTTACGATTTCAGGATCAGGAATGGCTCATCCTTTACCATCTCTAGTGGTTCTAGTATGACTATTAATGGTCTGACCGAGTTTGACAATGGGATCATTTATGGGAGCTCAACGGCGTTGGTAACTTTCGGCGCATCATCGACGATCAATGGCGGAGTGGGTGGCGATAGTGATAGCTACGTCGATGGCCCTGTCAGAAAGATTGGCAATACAGCTTTTGTTTTCCCCCTCGGGGACGGATCAGTCTGGGCCCCTGCAGAATTACTTGCTACAAATGGGGCTGCTACTGATGAGTATACTGCGCAGTATTTTGCCTCACCAGCACCTAATTCCTCCAATCTACCTGGCAGTGGCATTGCTCATGTGAGTGACAATGAATACTGGGAAATTAGTCATTCGGGAACGGCTACCTCTACGGACATTGCGCTCCACTGGAAAGATGGAATAAACCACAGCGATATCTCAGACTTAGGCTCGGACCTTTTGATTACACACTACAACAGTGTAAGCTCGGAATGGGAGACGGTGGGCAATTCCGCGCAAGGTGGAAGTACGACAACCACGGGCTCTATCCAGGCACTTGGAGTGACTTCATTTTCACCTTTCACACTGGGCTCTGCCACCGGGACTAATACCTTGGGGGTATCAGTCCTTCCTGTGGAGTTTTTGGACTTCCATGCGTCTAAACTTGGAGATGAGGTTAGTTTGAGATGGTCGACGGCTGCTGAAGTGGATAATGATTTCTTCACAGTGGAGAGATCTGCAGATGGGATGGATTTTGAGGCTCTAGGAAACGTTGCTGGTGCTGGCAATAGTTCCACGATCCAATACTACGAGTTCGTCGACGACTACCCCTTATTCGGCACCAACTACTATCGAATCAAGCAAACCGATTTCGATGGCTCCTTCGAGCACTCGAAAGCTATCGTCATGCAGTCCATCGGTAACGTGGGAGCCTTGCAGCTTTCACCCAACCCCACCACCGACGGGAGGGTGGTATTGACGATCAGAGGCCTAGCGCAATCAGAAGACTTTGCACTATCTCTTTTGGACGTGAGCGGCAATGTTGCGCTCATCAATCAAGTAACCATTGCTCCCAATACCCCATTTGTGCTGGATCTGCGAACGGCTGATCTACCAAGGGGCGTATATCTGCTGAATCTACGCTCGTCAGATAGGATGTTGAGTCGTAGGATGATCTTTAAGTAGATTATACACCCACTTTGGCCAGATAATCTTCATCCCCAGTCAGGTGTGACTTTGTGAGTCCCACGGCGATATCCCCCTGCCAATCAAATCGCAGGCGAAAGGTCTCAAGGCTCTCCAGGTCGAATACATCATTGCTCAATCGGTACAGGGGGATATTTTCTCGCTCACCATCACTGTACATCAATCGGGTTCCCTCCTGTGATATGGTGACTGCGCCATACTGACCTACATAAGCGCTTGGCTCGCTGGGATCTTCTTGGGCTTGCAGCGCGGACCACGCTTCCTGGTACCAAGGGAAGCGAGGCATGATCACTCTCGAGGTCTCAGCATCCAAATCCATCGCCTGTTGGTAGGCTTGCCAAGAGCCAGTGTAGTCATGAGCAAAGGCCAGAGCCTCTCCTTTTCTCACCCAGGTCTCTGCAGAGTTTGGGAAGTTTTCGAGATGTCGCTCAATCAATCCCACCGCCTCATCCAGTTGCTTGGATCCAAATAGGGACCAAACGGTGTTGTTGATCAGATTGTCCTTGAGCAGGCTCGAGTCTTGCCTGAGTATTCTTTCATAAACCCCTGTGGCTTCTTCCGAACTCTGATGTACGTAGGCCATTTCCAGGTCGATCGCGGCAGATCGCTCTGGATTATCGAATGCCTCGTATCCCAACCAATCTATCGCGTAGGCCGGTCCATCGAAAAAGTAGGAGTAGAGCACCTTGGCCATAGATAGACCATTTTCACTATTGGTCAAGTAAACCAACCCTTTGTCATCTTCAGGGAAGTAGATCATCATACCTCGGAAGAGATAGTTGTCACCCCATTGCCAAACGCCGAGGTCTCCGTCGCCTTTCTGAAGGCCCACGCCGAGTCCCCAGGCGATGTACTCATTCACATCTTCCGCACCCCAGACCGTAGCATCGATGTATTCCTCAATAAGGTATTTCCGAGATTGAGCAGAAAGAAACTTACTGTCGCGGATCGCGCGCATCAATTTTGCGTAGTCTCCGGCAGTTGTCAGTAAAGACGCCGCGGCATTGGGCTCAGTGAGTTGTTCCAATTCGTCAGGTTGGTGAATCATGTTGTGACCGACGGCGACGTCTGGTGCGAAGTTATCCTTCCAGACAAAGCTGGAATTGGTCATGCCTAGGGGTTCAAAGACCCAGGCTTCGGTCAAGTCTTCAAACGACTTCGCCATCACCTGCTCCATCACTTTTGACAGTAGGACGTAGCCCTCACCAGAATATTGCCATTGCGATCCCGGCTCGAAATCTAGCTGCAATTCA
>JBCCXG010000145.1:0-10971 GCA_039191945.1 Bacteroidota bacterium | reverse complement strand
GTGGAGAAACTCCATCTTCTTGAACGGAACAGTTCGAAGAGATCAGTTTTCTCAGCTGAATCCGGATGACAATGCCGTGTGGTATCCTTCTGTTGGATTGAGCATGGTATTGACCGAGGTATTTGAGCTTCCTTCCATCTTTACTTTTGCCAAGATTCGTGGATCGTATGCTGAGTCTGGTGCTGATGGTGGTGTAGGATTTAACGAACTGAACCAGACGTTCCGACTAGAAGGTGCGACGCATCAAGGGGCCTCTTTGGGTGAGCTCAATGGCAACCGAGTACCTAATCCAAATATTGCTGCATTTAGTTCGTCTGAGATAGAGTTTGGCTTGGATTTGAGAATGTTCAACAATCGCTTAGGTATTGATTTTGCGTACTACTTGCGAACCACCGAAGACGAAATCCTTGGTCTGAACATTTCTCCAACTTCGGGTTTCAACAATACTCGAATCAACTTTGCAGAGCTTCAAAACCAAGGGGTCGAACTATTGATTAACGGTACGCCTATTCAGGCTGGCGATTTCCGATGGGATGTTTCATTCAACATGGCCTACAACATCAGTGAGGCTGTAAATCTTGGTTTGGATTCGGAGGGAAATCCAGTAGAATCAATTGCTTTGGACGAGTCACGTATCCGCACGGGTGAAAGAATTCGACACGTACTGGGTGAGCGTCTGGGACTAGTCACAGGTAGTACGCATATGCGGATCGACGGACAACTTGTCTACGACGCAAATGGCTTGCCTATTGAAGATCCCGAGTTC
Organism: Bacteroidota bacterium; assembly: GCA_039191945.1. GTDB lineage: Bacteria > Bacteroidota > Bacteroidia > Cytophagales > Cyclobacteriaceae > JAWPMT01. The sequence goes on along the minus strand of JBCCXG010000145.1, from coordinate 10,205 downwards.
CAAATACTAGGAGAAGGACGTCATCCGTTCTCAGGAGGGATTACCAACGAGTTCTTTTACAAGAACTTCAGTCTGATGGCACTGGTAGATATGAGAGCTGGAGGTTCAATGTTCTCAGGAACTAATAATCTAGCCTACTTCTTTGGATTCCACGAAGAAACGCTTGAAGGTCGAGAGTCTGGAATCACAGTAAGTGGGGTAGATATGAACGGCGAAGCGCTGACAGTAGATATTCCTGCGGAAGAAGTGGACGACTATTATCAGGCCATTCGGGGTATTCCTGAATACTTCGTTTATGATGCTGGATTTGGTAAGTTGAGAGAGCTTGCTTTGGGTTATCAACTACCACGTTCTTTCCTCTCAACCATCGGAATACAATCTGCGAAGTTCTCTGTAGTCGGCAGAAACTTGGCCATTTTATGGTCAGATGTACCTAACATCGATCCTGAGTCAGGCTATACTCATGGCAATAGAGCACAGGGATTGGAATTCTTCGCAGTTCCGACAACAAGAAATATCGGTTTCAACTTAAGCGTTACTTTCTAATTGACGCTCAAACCTAGAAAGACAATGAACGGAAGATTATTGATTGCAATCTTGGTGGTGTTTGTGGTATCAATCACCGCTTGCGATAATGACGATTTGGTGGCGTTGAACGTTGACCAGAATAGTCCTACAGAGATGGATCCCAGCTTTTTGCTGGCCAGGTCACAGTTGCAGTTTGGTGCAAGTAACGGGCAACAGATCCGATCGAATCTGATCTATGCGTCAAGCATGATCCAGCAAAATGCGGATGTGAGCGCTTTCCCCCAGGGAGATAAGTACTTCTTCAATAATGGGTACAGCTCTTCGCTATGGGGCCATTTATATGGACAATCCATTAAGGAGTTGACGTTTGTGGTGGATAATGTAGATCCAGCTACAGATCCCAATCTTTACGCGATTGCCTTAGCGAATAGAACGTATGCGTTGCACGTATTGACAGACATGTACGGCGATTTGCCTTATGAGCAGGCAGGTCGGGGACTCGCTGGAGAGGAGAACTGGTTCCCTGCCTATGATGCGCAACAAGATGTCTATGGCTACATTGTTCGAGATCTGAGGGAAGCTCGTAGCACACTGACGGCGGCAGGAGACGACGTTGGAGCGCAAGATGTCATCTATCAGGGTGATGTAGCTGCATGGGGTAAGTTCATCAACTCTATTTTGTTGCGCGCTGGTATGCGTCTATCTAACGTAGACCCCACGCTGGCACAGCAAATCGTGGAAGATGCGGTGGCCAACGGCGTGTTCGAGAGTAATGAGGACGAGGCTTGGATTGACCACATTCAGGGTCAGGGCCTTAATACCAACGGAACCTCACATGCGCTAAGACAAGGAGAGACCTATGCCAATGAATTGAGGCCGAGCCGAGTCTTTGTCGATTGGATGCAGGACAACGACGATCCCAGGTTGATGATCATCACCGGCGGTACTGGAGACCCATTCGATGCTTCTACCTGGAACACCGATCCTGCTGCACAAATCGGCTTGCCCAATGGATTTGATGATAACACAATCCTAGATGATGCCATTGACCAAGGTCTGATTACCGATCCCAATGACTACTCATTGAATTTGTATTCATTCATTAATCCTCAGCTGTTTGATATGGATGATCCTCACTACCTTATTCGGTACGCAGAGGTGGAGTTCATGTTGGCAGAAGCGGCTCTCAATGGCTGGAATGTTGGTGGAGGTTCTGCACAGGATCATTTCGAAGCTGGCATTCGTGCAACATTTGGCTCCTGGGCACGCTACGGTGTACCTGAGACCGACGGTGCAGCGATTGATGCCTACGTCGCAGGACTGGATTTTGCGAGCGCCAGCGCTGATGACCAATACCGAATGATTGGGGAGCAGTATTGGGCAGCCACTTATATGACGAGTGAGGAGAGCTGGGCCAACTGGAGAAGAACTGGTTTCCCAGTCTTGACCGAGATAGATTACCCTGGAAACGTTACAAACGGAACCATTCCTAGAAGATGGAGGTATCCTGAGAATGAAGCAATCATCAATGGCGATAACTATCGTGCAATGGTTGCTCGTCAAGGACCCGATCTTTTTGATACTAGTTTCTGGTGGGACGTCAATTAACGAGCATCTATTTTACAAATCTTCATACTTGAATCACAAAACGGACGGGCCCTAAGGCCTGTCCGTTTGTGTTTTAGGGTATTGAAATCAGTTGAAAAAAGGGACCTCCACCCTGTAGATGGAGGTCCTTCTACTGACAATCGACATGTAACCACTCCCGTGGGAATAGGTAAGTGAGGTTCGCATATACTACATCGCCTGATGTACCGCGAACTGAATGTCCATACACACGTTGGGCCCCGGAGCACCAGCCTCGGGTGGGAATCCGCCACAACCTCCGTTGAACGTATGGGTCATTTCATATGCCAGGTCGGGGATAACCGGTCCGTGCGTGCGCAGTACCATATGGATTTCAGCAGCATGAACGTCTTTGAGACCGATGGCTGGTCCGTCCCAAAGAAACTTCGCCACTGAGCCACTTAGATCGTCCTCTCTGATATGAGCGACGAAGACTGCGCTCCCTGATGCGCTGATCACCTGGCCGTCAGCGTAAAGCACATCCGCCTCTACATCAGCAGTGGATAGATCGCCCAAGCCACAATCCGTCTCACAGTTTTCCGGCCGGTTAAACATAACCCACCACATGGTGATGGCGTGATCAGTTGGCAAATCATCGCTTTTGAAGACAGTCAATAGGCCATGGCGATGACGGACGAGAAAGGACTTGCCAATCTCCCTTCCATCTTCAATATTGATCACCGGTGTTTCGGTGACAGTGACTCCCTCACGGCGAACCGATGCGAGATCGGGCTCATCCTGCGAAAGGATGCTTACTACGAATTCCTCATCAATCATCCCGGCGGGAAGTTCTGAGGGCTCGTTATCGTCATTACAGCTGAGTACCACGCCTGCCAGACCGACAGTGACTAATAGGTACTTCATGGTTTTCATCATTACACTAAACATGTGGATTTAAGAATTTTGACCAACAAATTATTTGAGTGCAAATCACGCTGGGAGGAAGAGGACCAACTATCACTGGCGCAACGCAAACCATCAATGACGTAATCGGTACACCCCAATTGATCGATTGGTAGCGTGCGTTTTTCAAAGAGGTAACAAAAGCTTACAATTATGTCACTTTTTGTAGATCCCCTTAGGTGATTGTTCCGTATAGCTCAGGAGCGAATACCTATTTGATTTCGACATGAATCGACTGCATACTGCCACCTGCACGATCGCACTTTTCCTGACTCTTACATGTACGGGGCAAATGAGTCCCATCGATAGCCTCCATCGGGTACTCTCTGTTTCCGAGGGTGAGGATCGAATCGACCTTCTGATTGCCCTGGGAGAGCAGGTGATCAGCCGCAACATTGATTCTGCAATGCATTACGCGCAGGTCGCGCTTGATGAAAGTCGGCAGAGGCAGTACTTGTGGGGTTTGGGCAAGGCACACCAACTCGTTGGGCGCTTGCAGGAGGACAGAACACAGCTTGATTCTGCACTTTGGTCCTATCATGAAAGCTTAAAGTACTTCGAAGGAATAGGCGATTTAGTAGAGAGTGGGAATAGCTCCTACCTGGCGGGTATTATTTACACGCTCAAATCTGAATATGCTCAGGCCGAGGCCCACCTCACAAAGAGCTTGAGCCTCTTTGAAGAGGGAGATGACCTCGCTGGACAGCGTAAGAATTATGACGTGCTGGCCATGTTGGCTAAGTACCAGGGCGATTATCAAAAGGCCATTGAGATGGACCAGAAAAGCCTGGAAATCGCCATAGCACTGGACAATGATTTTTACCGAGCGATTGCCCTGTACAACATGGGTATCGCGATGATGGACTTGGAAAAATACAAGGAGGCGCTCCCTAAGCTTTACGAAGGACTCAAATTGAATCGAGACTATAATCTGGCCCTCGCGGCCTCGCTGCAGAATGCCATCGGTCGCGCCCACCTGGAGCAGGATCAGGATAGCTTGGCAATGAGCTATTTCAAAAGGGCCCTCGGCACGTTCGATGTATTGTCGGCTCCTTTTCGTAAAGCCCCGGTATTAGACAATCTCGGTGAAGCCTTCCTCAGGGCCAGTCAATATGATAGCGCGCTACATTATTTGCATCGGGCGCTCGATATCTACCAGACCTTAGAGACCCCCGTGGAGATCGCTATGCTACAGCGTGAAATTGGCTCTGTACATCTGGCCAGTGGAGATGCCGTGCAAGCGTTGGACTACTTCTTGGCTGCGGCAGAGCAGCAAAAGGAGTTTGAAAACAAGTTTGACTTGCTCTACACCTACAATGACATAGGCGCAGCTTACATCGAGCTGCGAGACTATGTGCGAGCTGAGACGTTTTTACAGAAGGCCGCAGCTTTGAAAGGACAAGGGGAGTTTGGGTTTGAACTTCGTCATACCTACAAAGCCTTGGCAGATGTCTATGAGCGTGTGGCTAACTACCAAAAGGCCTTGTATTATCATCGTGAGTTTGTGCGGGAAAATGACGCCTATTTAGGTGAAAATAGGACCAAGGAGATTGCCGAGATCACGGCGGAATTTGAAACGGAAATCAAGGACAAAGAGCTTGTTGCGCAGCAGCAACAAATAGGTTTATTGGAGCGGCAGCAGCAGATCGATCAATTGTGGAGGGCGGCTTTGATTGTGGGAGTCGTTGTGGTGTTGTTGCTGGCCATGGGCATTTACCTCTACTTCCTACGAAGGACCAAGCGGAAGCAGCAAATGCTAGAAGCTGAACAGCGGTTGACACACCGATTGGATGAGCTCAATGAGACCAAATCTAGATTTTTCGCCAATATCTCACATGAGTTTCGTACCCCGCTTTCGTTGATCATTGAGCCGGCCAATCGACTGATGGAGCGATGGAACGATGTAGAAGATCGATTCCTCTTGGGCACAATCCAGAGAAATTCCAGTCGGTTGCTAAAATTAGTGAATCAGTTATTGGAGCTGTCTAAGGTAGAAGCTGGCGAGGCGAAGCTCAAGACTCAGCTTTCGGATTTTGGGGCTTTTGTTAAGGGTATCGTCCACGAATTTGATGCCCGCGCCGCCCATGAAAAAAAGCAGTTGACCTTCACTGGACCGGCCGAAGAGGTGGCGGGATATTTTGACAGCGATAAGGTAGAGTTGATCGTGACCAACTTGCTGTCGAATGCCTTCAAGTTTACCCATGAAGGCGATATCATCACCGTGAGACTGCTGCCGGAGGAGCAAGACGCAAAGGAGGGCTTCGCCGTAGAGATATCTGATACGGGTATTGGTATGAGCTCCGCCCAGTTGCCTCATGTTTTTGACCGATTCTTCCAAGGGGACAATTCCGACACTCGAAATTACGAGGGCACGGGAATTGGTTTGTCCTTGGTGAAGGAGTTTGTGGAGCTACATCGAGGCGCTATTTCCGTTGACAGTAAGAGAGGCTCCGGTGCATCTTTCCGTTTTTGGTTGCCGGCAGGGAGAGCGCATTTGACGACGAGCGAGGTCATGCCCATTATGACAGACCGCGCGGTGGCTGGGTCCGATACTTTGGACGCTGAGATGCAGCCCTTAGATCACCCAGGTCTTCCGGGAGGGGATCAGCCGAGAGAGGAGCTTTTGATTGTGGAGGATAGCGAGGACCTAAGGCACTTCATGTCCCGGGTTTTGGAGGAATTCTACATCGTTCATACAGCAGCAGATGGCAGGGAGGGCTATACCAAAGCCCTGGACCTTGTTCCTGACCTCATTGTCAGTGACGTAATGATGCCGGAGATGGATGGTATCACTTTATGTAAGAAGTTAAAGGAGCACCATAAGACCAGCCATATTCCCTTGGTGCTGTTAACCGCTAAAGTAAGCCAGGAGGATAAATTGCGAGGGTTGGAGAGTCTTGCCGATGACTACCTGATGAAGCCCTTCTCCACCCAGGAGCTGATCGTTCGGATCCAAAACCTCATCAGCACTCGCCGGCTGCTTCAAGAGAAGTTTAGGGAGCGGCTATTGGTCGGCCCGGAGAAAGTTGAAGCTGCGTCGCTGGACGAGGTTTTTCTCGGTAGCGTTAAGGGCTATATTGAAGAACACTTTTCCGATGAGTTTTTGAGCGTGGAGCAATTGAGCCAGCACATGAATATGAGCAGGGTGCATCTGCATCGCAAGGTGCAGGCACTGACAAATCTGGCGCCCAGTCAATTGATCCGTCAGTTTCGATTGGTGCGGGCTATGGATCTATTGAGACAGGATGCGGCCACAGTGGCTGAGATTGCCTATCAGGTGGGTTTTTCGAGCCCGGCTTACTTTAGCAAGTGCTTTAGCGATGCCTTTGGTATCAGACCCAAAGACGTAGCGCGGGATCCTACTCATCTGAGCATCTGAAAAAGAGTCACTTAAGCCCTGAGGATTTGGGTTGCGGCTGATGATTTTGAGGTATTTTTAGGCCAGATCAAAATCCTTTTCCATTGAAAGCAATTGCATCACTCTGGCGCCCATGTCTCTTGATTCTCCTATTGGCGGGCTGCAGCCAGCAAGAGGCCACTACGCCCGTCGAGCGACCGGTCGATAAGGTTTTTCCGCTTTTGGATGCTGCCCACTCTCGGTGGATATACTTTGCTTCCGCCTGTCGTCCATTCGGTATGGTCAATCTCAGTCCCGATACAGAAGTTGAGGGTGCCTGGGGAAGCGGTTACATCTATGATACCGATACGATTCGGGGTTTGAGTCACGTCCATGGATGGCAGATTGCAGGTGTCTCGGTGATGCCTCTGGTGGCAGAACAGTACGCGGGTGATGGTGACTATGACTCCCCCTTCCGTCATGAGGATGAGACGGTCCAGGTGGGCTATCACGCACTTACGCTGGACAGATGGGGTGTTCACGCGGAGATGACCAGTACGAAGCGAGTCGGATTCCACAAATATGACTATGCGGCCGAAGGGACGGCAGCCGTCCTATTCTCATTGGAGGGTAGCCTTGGACCTTCCCGGATGATCTATGGCGATTTGGAGCAAGTGGATGAGTATACGGTACAGGGGCAAACTACCAACGCCCCCACTCGCCGCCGGCCCAAAAACTTCACCGTATACTTCCAAGCCAGGTTTGATGAGCCCATACAATCTATCGACAAAGACCAAGCAGGAAAAGTCACGGTCAGTTTCTCCGAAGCGGTCGATGCGCTGAAAATGAAAGTGGCGATTTCTTACACTTCGACCGAGCACGCCGCGCTCAATCTTGAGCGTGAGCTACCCCACTGGGATTTTGAGCGGGTAGTTGCCGAATCTCAAGAGGAATGGAATGCCTTGCTGTCCAAAGTGGAGGTCTCCGATGACGATAGCGTGGCCGTGAGAAGGTTCTACACCGACCTTTGGCATGCGTTGCTCGGCCGTCGCACCATCAGCGATATCAACGGTGCCTACCCTGACAATTCGGGCAGCACCTTTCGTGTCGGACAATTGCCTCTGGATGAGGATGGCAATCCGCTCTTTGACCACTACAATTCGGACTCTTTTTGGGGTGCCCAGTGGACGCTGACGACCCTTTGGGGATTGCTTTACCCCGAGGTTTATGAAGACTTTGTTCGATCCTTGCTCGTGTACTATGAAGACGGCGGCTACGTCCCCCGAGGACCCTCGGGAGGCAACTATACCCACGTCATGACCGGTGCCTCTTCTACTCCTTTTATCGTCAGTGCCTACCAAAAGGGGATCCGAGGCTTTGACGCCGAAAAGGCCTTCCAGGGCATGAGAAGAAATCACATGCCAGGCGGTACCATGTGCCGGGCGGGTTATGAGCACAACTCGACCATTGGCGGAGGCTTGGAGTTCTACATCGATCAAGGCTTCGTTCCATATCCCAACCCTAACGGCCAGCGCTTTGGCTATCATCAAGACGGGCCCAGCCTCACCATGGAGTATGCTTATCAAGACTGGACATTGGCGCAAATGGCCCTTGCCCTGGACAAGCAGGAGGACTATGAGTACTTCATCGATCGATCGCAAAACTATCGCAACGCCTACGATGCGGAGTCAGGTTGGATGCGGCCCAAAGACGTGGATGGCAACTGGCGGGATCCCTACGACCCTTACGAATACAATGCCGGGTTCAATGAGTCCAATGGTGCGCAATCCACCTGGTTTGTACCCCAGGACTTGCGAGGCCTTGCCGAGTTGATGGGCGGTACTGACATCGCCGTTGCCAAGCTCAATGAGCAATTCGAGACCGCCGCCGCAAATAACTTTACGGCAGGAACCTCCCATCAGCGAGGGGAAGACCCCAACCGGGCCCGTATTCCGATTAACTATGGCAATCAACCCTCCATTCAGACCGCCTTTGTCTTCAGCCACTTGGACCGCCCGCATCTCACGCAGAAGTGGTCCACTGCGGTAGTCGAACAAGCCTTTAGCGGACTCTCGCCCTACACGGGATACAATGGCGACGAAGATCAGGGCCTCATGGGTAGCCTGGCCGTGCTGATGAAGTTGGGACTCTTTCAAATGACCGGCGGGACGGAAGCGGATCCCATCTACGAGTTCACCACCCCACGATTCCGCACCGTAAAACTCCAGCTCCCCAATGGCAATGCGTTGACGATCATCAAAGAAGGCGACGGTCACTACATAGACACGGCGACATTCAATGAGACGCCACTTGATGAGATGAAGCTCCCACATAGCGCCCTGATGAAGGGGGGTCAACTCCGGTTTTTGGTCCAAGCCGAGCCTTAAAGTAGCACCAAAACCCCTCAATTTTTCGTATTTTTATACCATGGAGGAGCTGTCAAAAGAACAACGCAAGGAAGCTTATGACGCCATGGAAATGTGGGAGGATGATATCCTCGACCGGTATCCAGAAGAGGGCGCCAAAGCAAAAGATGATTTTCGCAACTACGACGATCCGGCTAGAGATACAGTAAAGGAGTTTTACCGGCTCAATCACCAGTTTCAGACCTTCGACTTTGTCCAGCAGAAGGAGAAGGAGTTCCTTTCCTTGCAAAAACGCAAGATGACCCTTTGGGAGGCGGTCGAGTTTCTCAATACGCTAGTGGACGACTCAGATCCCGACATCGATCTCGACCAGACGCAGCACCTCTTACAGACCTCTGAGGCCATCCGCGCGGATGGGCATCCCGATTGGTTCGTGCTCACAGGATTTTTGCATGACTTGGGTAAGGTGCTCTGTCTCTTTGGTGAGCCGCAGTGGGCCGTAGTCGGTGACACCTTCCCTGTCGGTTGTAAGTTCTCGGACCGGATCGTTTACCCAGAGTTTTTCGAGGCCAATCCGGACGCTACCGATGAGCGATACAACACGAAGCTGGGCGTCTACGAGGAGCATTGCGGATTGGACAACGTGCACTTGTCCTGGGGACATGATGAGTACATCTATCATATCGTGAAGGACTATCTCCCCGAGCAGGGTTTATACATGCTTCGCTATCACAGTTTCTACGCACAGCACCGAGAGCATGCCTACGATCACCTGATGAGCAAGCATGATCATGAGATGTTTCAGTGGGTGGACAAGTTCAATCCATACGATCTATACACCAAATCGCCCGTCAAACCGGACGTGAAGGAGCTGAGGCCTTACTACGAAGACCTCGCAAGTAAGTTCCTGCCTGATCAGTTGGCTTTTTGATGAGGAGGCCTCATGAAGTGAGCGTGGAAGAGTATTTCCAGTACCACTTGAGTGGCATACGCTCTACTTTCATGACCAGGCTATCCATTGTACCCTAGCCCCCGCGACCCATCGCGCTATCCTGGCTGGGTGCCATTCCTATCCTTGGCCCAGCGGAATTGCCTCATTGATGCGAATTACACCAAAGGGAGGATTCGCAAGTGAGGCAAGGCATTGATCAGGATCATATCCTGTATTCTGGGCTTTTCTTATTCCTTTCCACCGGCCCTTCAGCATTTGGTAGGAGCTCCCGTATTTCGCGATGGTACAGATTTTCGAGGAAGCTGTGAGTACTTGAACCTGAATTATGCAATAGGGGTCGTCATGAAGGCCTTGCCGGCCGCGCAAAAAGTTCAAAGAAAGAGACAGTTATGTTGAGAAGCCATAGCATGGCACCGGCCACCCGGCGCTATGGTGATTCAACAAATCTATGGTAACTGGCTATTTCAAAGAGATTTATGGATGCAATAGATCC
>JBCCXG010000144.1:0-11010 GCA_039191945.1 Bacteroidota bacterium | reverse complement strand
GTGTAAGTGGCTCCGCCCACGGTAATCAGCACCGTAGAGCTGGCTTCAGCTGTGCCAGAGAGCACCGGCGTGGCATCGTTGGTTACTTGTGCGGTCACCGTTGGAGCAACAGGCGCGATATTGTCAAAAATAATGACGGCTTGAAATGCAGCGCTGTTGGCATTACCAGCCACATCGGTAGCCACGGCCCCATTGACGTCAATCGCCACATCACCAGCTCCCGTCGGGGTGATATCGATCGTGTAGATATCGCTCGCCGTGGCCTGGAAATTACTTGCCAATGCATTTTGAACGACCACATCTGATACTTCAAAGCCGCTGACAGCTTCGCTGAATCGGATGGTGACGGTGAAGGGGTCGGTGGCGTTGGTAATCGCTGGTTCGCCTTCAATGTCTACCGTCGGTTGCAAATCATCAAAGATAGTTACAGCCTCTAGCGCTGATGTATTGTCTAAACCACTCGCGTCCTGAGCCGCGGCAGCATTCACATTAATGGCAATGTTTCCCAAGCCATCCGGGGTAACATCTGCAGTGTAGGTGTTGCCTCCTTCAGCAGCAAAGTTGCTGATCACTCCATTGTCTACATTGATGTCACTGGCCTCAAAGTCAAACACATCCTCGGAGAATTCGAAAGTCACGCGGTATGGGGCGGTCGTACTCACTACCGCGGGCGCCCCAAGAATTTCGATTGTCGGCGCGGTATTTGTCGCATTGACCAACACCTCCAAAGCAACGGGAGCCGCGGATAGTAAATTGTCATTGTCGCGGGCCAGCACCGTAAAGGCGGAGCCGGTTCCACTGTAACCTAATGGGGGCGTCCAAAAGGCCAACAAGTTCGCATCGATGACATCATTAATCCCTGAGCTGAAGGCCACCGCGGTTGTTTCATCTGTACCAATCCGCAGGGTACCAGTGTCAACATTTTGAACGATGAAGGCCTCCACCGTACCGTCCACATCTGCTTCATCAGCTTCAGCCGCTATTTCATCAAATGTCACACTCACCTGTGTGTTTTGATCGGTATTCTTGACCACCCCGATAGAGTTAAGCGTCGGAGGAGATAATGATACCGTCAACCGGAAGACATCATCGGCTAGGGATCCATTGGAATCAGTCGCTCGAGCGCGCAATACAACCTCGCCCTGATCCGTTGGGCTGGGCGTCCCACTTAACGTGCTACTAAGGGCATCAAACGAGAGCCAGGTAGGCATTGGATCTCCATTACCCAACGTGACCTGAATATCTTGTATGTCATCATTGCGATGAAAAAAAGTATTTTGGGGCAGTACCAACGTGTAAAGCACGCCACTACTGGCCTGCTGGTCTGCAATCGCATTTCCCGGGGTCACATAACTCCTCAACCAATCACCATCATCCATGTTGACCAGCAATCCGTTGTTTCCTGAGCCGGTGCGATCGACAGTATTGAGGCCTGAGCCCTCTTCAAACTCGTAATACACTTCGAGACCTGGCTCTGCTCCGGTCAATTGGCTGTAGATGCTTTGCTTGATTTCTTCGGATGTGCGGGCGATACTCCAAATACGCACTTCGTCTATTTGGCCATTGAATTCATCGTTAGGACCTCTTGAGCCATTGAAGCTATTGGCCTCCGAACCAGTACCAATGAATCCGAAACGGGTCTGGCCAGATCCAAATCGGACACCTCGGGTCGTCGTACCCTGGAGCGCACCATCTACGTAGATTCTTCCTTCTCCATTGTCATAAACTCCGGCTACATGATGCCATTGGCCATCGCTGATATAAGTAGTGGCTTGCAATGCAAGTGTACCCGAGTTGGTGTCCACACCCCACCCCAAGAGACCATCGCCAGCCGAAGCGCCGTTGACCTCCAGTCGCCAGTATTCACTGCGATCAAAGGAAGCAATGACCTGATTACCTTCTGATGTCGTGCGAATCCAGGCTTCCACGGTAACTTCCGTAAGGTTGGTGCTGGCATAGCTGTAATCAGTAATCGCAATGTAGTCATTGCTCCCATCCAGGTCCAAACCTGTACCAAACCCTGCTCGGGGAGCGCTCATGGAGGTGATCGTCGACCGTGCCACATTACTTCGGTCAGTGCCATCATGTACATAGATATCGATCCTTCGCTCTTCCTCGAGTTCCGTAACTACGTTATTGAAGTACTCAATTCCTTTGATAACGGTCTCATAATCGGCGATAGCTGCAGTTCCATCCAAACTCAAGAGTCCGCTAATTGGATTGTAATCCGTTATAGACACACCAACTGAAGCGGCGTGAGCTACGGCAGTGGCAGAAAGACGAAGGCCCTCGTTGCCCGCTTCCGGTTTGTTGATCAGTTGGATATCTGCCGACACCATGTTGCCGACGTCGCTGTCAGTTATGGAGAGGTCGCTATCCACAATACGATTGAGACCCGAAGGATCAAAAATGAAATCATAATCGCTCCCAGTGGCTAATGAACTATTGTCAGCATCAAGATCAATCATCGGTGCTTCTGGAAGGGAGTTTACATTGATGTAAGCAATGGCTTTATTGGACAGTCGGGCATCATCATCGCTGACAAAGACCTCGACCACCCTAGTTGTTTCTGTGGGATTACTAGAGGAATTCGTATAAACGACCTGAGCAATGGCCGTTTGATAATCTGCGATAGACGCCCCATTCGACAACACTAATTGTCCGGTCGCCGGATCGTAAGGTGCATCGACGCTGATATCACCCGGTAGAGCACCTGATACCGCCAATGCTTCCGAAGATCCATCGGGCCGATTGGTCAAAACGAAAGTAACCTGAGTGAGATTGACGTCATCGAGGTCGGCAATTACTACATCTACGTCCCCGACGGCAGCAGATCCCCCTTCCGTGTAATCATTACCGAAGTTGATCCCTGCAAATCCAGAGTCATCATTGCCGTCCAAATCAATCTTTGGAGATTCGGCGGTCAATACCTGGAGGGTCGCAACCGCCGTATTGCTATTGTCCAAACCATCATTGGCGACGACTTCTATGGTGCGTTCACTAAGGTCGATGCTAAGTGCGGGTGACGTGTTGTTGTAGACAATCTGTGAAATGGCGGTTACAAAATCCGCGGTCGATGCTGGTCCACTAATGACCATCTGTCCCGTCAGGTCATCATAAGGGTCGGTGATACTCAGTATGGGAGGAAGCGCTCCAGACACTGACAATGATTCATCAGTACCATTGGGTCTGTTGGTCAAGGTGATCGTCACAAAATCGACTGTAACATCCGTATCGAGGATGGAAATATCCGGATCGCTGATGGGCTGGTCGGAATCACCTGCTGTAAAGATGGCGTCGTAGTTGTTACCCAACGCTCCGCTGCTGTTGTCCACATCCAAATCCACCAAAGGAGCTATGTTGCAACCGTTAATGGTATAGGGACCACTCAGGTTATTGGTGTAATCGCACTCTCCCACGAAGGTGGTCGCCTCAGCAATGGGGGTCGATTGGCTGCCATTGTCATTGATCAAAAGGTACAAGTCGTAAGAGCCTACGGGTTCTGGAATCGTATATGTCACGTCCGTGAAACTCCCCTCCCCGACCGTAGATCGGGCCGAGTCAACCAAAACCACCGAAGCGGCTTCTGTGAAAGGGTTGCCGTCGTACAAAGTCACAGGCATGCCGGCTGGAAATGGCCAATCACCCTGGTTTGTAATCCGAATGGTCAGGTCGATCGTGCTTGGTACTGATCCACAATTGGTAAAGTCGATGTCGGTGGTCAAGTCTTGGAGACTAATTACACCATCTGGCGCGGCCAATGCAGGCTCACCACCGCCCAGACGGAAAGTAGACTGTGCGAGAAAGTTATTCGACCCCTTGACCAGGTGGTGCTTTTGCATCTCACGGGGTACCGACAAGTCGTCGTTGATATTGACTTCAAAGTAGTTATGCTGATTCCAAACCTGACGTGCAGAGATCCACGGATAATCGGATGTCCGGAATAGGGTGATGTAATCATTGCCAGAGTTGTTCGGACCTGGCGTATTCTGACAGGCGCATAGGATCTCTACTTGCCCATCTGCATTGACATCTGCGACAACCGGATACTCTGTTCGCGTACCGGAGGCGCAGTAGATGGACGCCAACTTGCTGCCGTCGACCCCATTGTAGATGTAAAGACTATCTTCATCGCTATAGATCACTTCGAAGAACCCATCGCCGTGAAAATCATAGACCGTGCTACCGGTCATCTGCGAATTGTCATTGGTGGGTCGATTCCACTTGATGGGCATACCAAGATCTAAATCGTCAATGATAGCGTACAAGCTTGTTCCCGCTACCCCGATCTCTGGTTTGCCGTCGCTGTCAAAATCTGCCACATTGGGGTGTCCGCCGCGTGTCGTGGTTGGAATCGAAGCAGTGACGCCGATCTGCGTCGAGGTCTGAAGGTCCCAGACATACACTTCTCCCCCTTGATTGACTACCCCATCGAGGTCACCATCCTGATCAAAATCGGCGACCGATGTGAAGCCATCCCCCAAACCGGAAGGAGCCGAAGTTTCAACCTGCATCGTACCAGTTGTTACATCTACGCTGTAGACCTGTCCACCCGCCACTAACTCCAGTCCCGCGCAGTTTGCACAAGCGGCATCCTCCAAGACATCAATCGCTACGGAAAAAGGCTCGCTGGAAGCACCCGCATGGGATCCCAGTTGATTGGCCGAACCTCCCGAAGCGATCAGTAAACCATTCACTGAGGAATAGACTTGGTTGCCGCCATAGACTTCTGGTACTCCGTCCTCATCAAAATCGGCGATGCCTAACGTCCAACGGCGATCGTTGCCCCGATACCCAATGACCGGAGACTGCCAGGTCCTCGCTCCTCCGGTATGTTCGTAGCGCTCAATCCTACGGCTGTGGGTAGTGATAAAAATTTCACCAAAGCCATCGCCGTCAACATCGGCCACTGTGGGCGCGTCGTGAAAGACATCTTGTCGGGAGGTATTGATCTGAACCTCCAGCGAACCATCTCGCCCGTCAAATATGTAGATGCGTCCCGGGTTGTCATCTTTGCCAATCACCTCCGGGATGCCGTCATTATCGATATCAGCTACCAAAGGTGTCTGCCGCTGGTCCATTTTGGCCACAGAAGGATCGGTCTGCCAGATCTTATTGAGACCGAAAGGTTGGCCAGGCGGAGGAACAAAGCTGCACGATGGAGAAGGGTAACCAAAAATGAATCCTTCGCATTCGCCACTACCGAAGCAATCCTCATCGTAACAATCGACAAACCCATCCCCATCATCGTCAATACCATTCCCACAATTGCCAGCAATATACCTCCCGCCTGCGCCGAAGCGCATTGAACAATAAAGAATAGCACGATCAAGCCCAAAAAACGGCTCCTCTCGTTCCACTCTTGTTGACCTATCATTCTCCTGCTCATGCTATACTGGTTTAAGGCCTCTGCCCTGCTATTCATCTGCCAGGCAGTACGGCTCACATCACTGGTCACATCAAATCATCAACCTCTAGGAAGCAAAGCAATCACTTTGAACTCTGTCCGTCGGTTCTGCTGGTGTTCGTCTCCTGTACAAGTCACTCCATTCTTACACCGATTGACGGGTTGTGATTCTCCATACCCCCGAGCAATGATCCTGGAGCTGGCTATCCCCTGTGAAATAATGTAATTGACTGCGGAGGTCGCTCTTTTCTGACTTAGCTTCAAGTTGTGCACATCACTCCCTCTGGCATCCGTATGAGAGCTCAGCTCAATACGAATCGATGGATTTTCCTGCAGCATAGTCACGATTTTGTTCAACTCAATTGCTGCATCTGGCCTGATATTGGATTTGTTGACGTCGTAGTAGATGTTCTCAACCTTAATGGCTTTGCCTATGATGATTTTTTCCAATGGTACTTCCACGTTGATGGTTCCACTGGCATGCATTGTCGCATCGATCGTATCCGTGTTGGTGAAGTACCCATCCTTCATGACGTGAGCCACATAGCGGCTGCCGGGATCGAGCAAAAATTTATGGTACCCATCTAGCGGTCTCGCAGCTTTCTCGCTTTCTTCTTCACCAAGCTTCGAAAGCGTCACCTCAGTGTTTACCAGGGGCGCGTCGGTCAGGGCATCGTAGCCTGCCACTAGGGCGAACAGTTCTTCCCTCTGCATGTAGACATTCACATTGCTAATAGTATCTCGCTGGCCGCTGGTATTCAATGAAACCTCTTTCGCAAGATTCCAACCTGCCCTATCGGCGATGAAACGCAGGTCCAAATTCCTGGGGACTAAGGCGGAAAAGTCACCTGCGTCCCCAGTTATGATTGTCTTTACCGATATCCCCTGGTCGGATAGCACCTGAACCTCCGCGTCTGAGATGGGCGTATCATCCACCAGATACTTCACCGTTCCAGTCACGACGACATGGGCGGGTGGGAGGTATTGAAAGGAGTAGATATCATCTTTGTCCTCCCCTCTATTTGAACTAAAAAAACCTTGCGAAAAGTCCTGCGCCATGATCAAACCAAAATCATCCTTTGGGGAGTTGATCGGACTACCTAAATTCTTGAGCTCCGAAGTGTTTTGATCCTTTTCCAACCTGACCCGGTAAATATCCAGACCTCCAATGCCCGAATGGCCATTACTAGCGAAAAATAGGTAGTCCTCAATGAGGAAAGGAAACATCTCATCACCTTTTGTATTGATTGAACGCAGATTGATCGGCGCCCCCCACTGGCCTGATACGAATTCCGTCAAGTACAGATCGGTCCCTCCCTCACCCTCGGGTCGATCGGAGGCAAATATCAATTTCGATCCGTCCGGGGCAATGGCGGGATGTCCGGTTGAGTATTCGGGGCTATTGAAGGGAAAGGGTTTGATATTTTCCCACGTGCCATCTCTCGCCTTTTCCGCAAAATAGAGTTGCAGTTTGGTGATCCGCTTCGAGCTCTTTCCTACTTTGCCCTTGTGAAAATCACTGCGGGTGAAGACCATCATCGAGTCTCCCGCAAAAAAGTCTAGGGGACCCTCGTGGTACCGTGAATTGATTTCACTCCGAAATCTTGCTACTTGATGGGACTCGGCAACCCCAGCGTCCTCCCAATAGTATAAGTCCAAAAAATCGGAATGGTCCCAAGCGTAGGTTGCCCGAACAACCGTCTCCCGCTTCCTGGAGGACACGAAAACCAATCCATCGCCATAATAAGCAGGGCTGAACTCCAACTCCGGCGTATTGAACGGTAAGGCGGAAATCGTGTACCGAGCGCTCTCTTTATTGAAGAGATCCGGAGTGGTAAGACCCTCAAGACGCCGGACTACTCGCCGATCATCAGAGGCCTCTAGTTGATAGCGCTCATACCGGCGCTTTGATTCTTTCGGACGGCCCAACGAAAGCAGGGCTTCAGCATAATGAAAGTAGTGAATGGGATCAATGTCTACCTCACTGTCCTTGATCAGCGCATACCAATTGGAACTGGAATCGGGCAGGTTCAATCTTCTGTACGATTCTGCAATTCGCAAAGCAACTGATACATCACCGGTTGTTTTTTCATAAGCGGACTTATAATGCCCAATAGCATCGATAAAAGAAAGGCGCTCAAATGCCATATCCCCTTTTTGCAGGGCGCTTCGAAGTTGCGCAAAAGCACAATCGGCAGTGGCCCAGCAAACGGCTAGTACTAAAAGACTACGAACGAAAAGGTGTTTGTGCGCTATGCTCATCGTCCTTCAAGTCAAAAATATCTTGGGGTGACCATGCTGTGTTTGGAAAATGAGAAGACGTATTGCACCATGATCTCGTGGGAGCCAGAAGTCACCTGGTTGAGCTCACTCAGCGTGTAGTCATAAGCATATCCCACGCGGAACTGATCCGAAGCCTGCACTTGGAACAGGAAATTCACTGCATCCAGTGAGCGATAGGCGGCACCCATCCACAGCAGGTCTTTGTAGATAAAATTGGCGCTGATATCGGTCTCAACAGGTGCACCAGGCACCATTTTCAAAAGGAGGTGGGGCCTCAGCTTCAATGAGGGATTGATGTCGAAGACATAACCGCCCTGCGCATAAAAGTGTCTTATCTGTTCAGTACTCAGATCGACCGAAGCATTGCGTAGTTTTCGGTTGAGCAAATAAGGAGCGGAAAACCCAGCGTACAGGCGCTCTGAGTGATAAAAGAGACCAAAGCCGATATTGGGAACGAGAAGGCTACTGCTTAACAAAAACTTATCGTCATCGATGATACCCAGATCTGTGTAGTCATGCGTATAACTTGAAAATCCTGCCTGCAAACCCATCGATAAGGTTTTGCCCTCGGCAATTTGGAGTTTATAAGCCGAAGACGCAATCAAGGTGTTTTCTTCCGAGATACCGATGGCGTCCCTCACAAAGAGCAACCCCACCCCTACCCGGGTATTGGGAATCGCCGCATGGGTGGCCAAGGTCTGCGTGTTGGGTGCTCCATCCACGCCCACCCACTGTCGACGGGCCAGCGCCGTGACGCTGAGCGCGTCAGTAGTACCTGCATAACCAGGATTGATCGCCAGGTTATTGAACATGTACTGGGTAAACATCACCTGCTGCTGTGCAAAACAATTCATGCTAAGCAGAGAAAGCAACGTAACCAAGCCGATGGCACTATGTCTTATGGTGGTTGTCAAACGAACTTAATAAATTCAATGATCGTTCAACAAAAAAATCAGATTTGCTTCAAATTGTTCAGAGCAATCCGCTGAATCCGGAGTATAGCGCGACGAACGTATAAAAAAGGCCTATGAATTACATAAGCCAAACTGAATAAGTAAATTTTGCAAACGTTTGGAATTCTCAACCATGTGTTCTGAAAAGCCGAGCAATCCCTATTATTTCATTCCAAACCCGTCACCGGTAACGTTTTAAATGACTCAGAACAGCCCTCTATACCTCCATCAGCAAATCCTCAGACCATTGCGCACGCTTCGCACCAGCATCATACGTTGACTGTAAAAAATCTAGCAAATCACTTTCCGGATCGTCCGACTTGATCAAGTCATCATACATCATTGAAGCCATTGGACTTCCATTGGCCTCAATCCACTGGGCGGCGGCAGGTAACAAAGGCTCTTGATCCAAGCCTTCCGGCGAGGGATAGGTATAGCTGTAGAAGGCTGCCCCACGCACTTGCTCATCCCCTGCCCAAAACCCGGCACTGATGACTTCATGAGAGTAAGCTTCCTTGTCAGCTTGCGTGCTAGAATCCGGAAGGGCCGGTCCCTCCTCACCACTGAATCGTGTTACCGCCAGGTCCATGTGATGCCAATAGAGCTGAGACGGACTCACCTTACCATAATAGCGACCTGCAAACTTTTTGAAGATCTGGTCCACGGTCACCAGTACCTGCCAAAACTTATGGACGTATTCAGGATGGTAGCTTTGATGCGTTTCACACTCCGCAAAAGGCTCCTTACAGGGATGGTCATAGGGCACTGGAATGATCTTGGCTTCAATGGCTAAGGCCTCCAAGGCCGCGAAAAACTTTGCGTGAAAGGCGGCCACAGACAGACCGTCCTCCAGCTCGAAATGCTGACTAGGCCCCCAACTTGTGCATATTACAAATTGGTGCGACTGAAAGTCGAACTCAAACTCAAATGTTCCACGGGCCTCGGGTATGGGTCGACTCGACAATCCCTTAGCACTCACAAGAAAGGTGATGTTCCACCAATGATTGCGTTTAGGCATGAGAGCCAATTGCACTTTGCCCACAATCTGCAACCAGAGATGCAAGGTGATTTTAGCTTCTTCCCAAGCTTCTAACGGAAGTTTTGGAAATCGCACGGATTTTTCACGGTCAGTCATTTTCTTATGTTGATAGGGTAACGTTACTAGATACGCAGGTGAATATCTAGCGGGTATAACGAAAATGGCGGAAGCTCTTACAAAATCCACTGATTAATCAGGAAAGAAACCCTACTGATACGGGCCACGCTCAACTTGTATATACAGCTATCAGTTGCCTCGACCGTACACATAAAAAGCGCTATTCACATCTTAGGCCCGATAATAACTTTATTGACGTGTGAAGTACCCAACAATTAATTTGAAACTGAAAAAGAAGACAGACAGATGAAAAAACTAATTTTGGCACTAGCGATTTTGGCCACGTGTACGGTGGCAAAGGCCCAAGAACCTGTGACGGAAGAGCAAGTATGGAAGTACGCCTTGATGACCGCGGTAATCGACGAAATGAAAGCGGATATCAGTGCCTCAATCAACGATCTCATCAAGAAGCAAGAAGGCATGACCGGGCAACGCTATTTGGAACTGAGTAAAGGAGCAGAACCAGCCAATGAGTTCGAATCAAAGTTTTTGGAAAACGTCAACAAGTTGAAGGATGATCGGGTAGCTGCCATCAAAAGTGTGAATAGCGACTTGGCGACGAAAATGCTAGGCGGAGCGGCAGTATACAAGGCAGTGAAAGCCGCAGTGAAGGCCGATATGAAAGAGAAGTACGAAGCGTACAAAACGCAAATCGCCTATAGTGAGTCCATGTGACCTTTTGGCGTTGTAAAAACTTTTGAAGAAGGCGAAACCGTAACAGGGTTTCGCCTTTTTTGTGCTCGCAGTTCGCTATCCCTGATAATAAAATCGCTCGTGCACGATATGCCCGTTCTCCCACTTCTGGACGCCTACCTGATCCATCTGCACCCGATTACCGTCCTTGAATGTGACATCCATAGACGTCTCGTGAAAGACCATTCCATTGTCATCATCCTGTTGGTCAGCCGCAATGGATTTGACCTCGAGGCCATGGAACTCCTGCACTGAGCTCAAAAACTGCTCTTCATATTGGCGGCAAGTAGACTTACCTTCCCGAGTGCCTCTAGGCTCCGTCATCACTACATCCTCTCCGTAGTATTTGTCAAAGGCCTCCAGTAATTGACCTTGTCCGATCAGGCTGTAAATGTCTTTGGTCTTGTCTCTTAGTGTCATCTTAGTACAGAATTAATATTGTATGTATATATTTTAAATGTATATACATATAAATGAATGACAGAGAAAAAGGTTGCGAGAATTCGCCGGTTTTTTTG
>JBCCXG010000143.1:0-11029 GCA_039191945.1 Bacteroidota bacterium | reverse complement strand
TCTTCCTTGCCACTTTTCCCCAACGTGTAAACGTGAGGATGATACACAAAGATTAGGTGATTGTCGGTGGAATACTGCTTATGGGGGTCCCGTTTCCGATTGGCGATCTTGCGATCAACAGTCTCACTAAAAATCTGTTCCTGCAAGTCCCAGGTCTCTTTGTAATCCCTAAGGCCCAGGTGGCTAAAGTGTGTGACTTTGTTTTGGTTCATCCATCAATATAGGACTCTAACACAACCAGGTGGTCCGCCGGTTCAATTCGGTAGTCCTTCCAGGTAGCAGGAACCAGTACAGCCTCCCCCATGGCCATGTGCTCACGGGCGGAAGCGGTCACGAGATCAGCACTGCCTTCCAAACAAATGTAAATCTTAAAGCAATCCAGGTTGGGAAGTGAAACTTCAAATGGACGGTCGAGAACGAGTTTGTTGGTCGTGAAATACTGGTTGCTTTCGAGGACTACGCGCTCATTGGGGAGATTGCTATAAGCGCTTTTGTAAGTATCATACTTCTTGAAGTCGATGGCATCGAGGGCTTCCTCCACGTGCAGCTCACGCTTGTTTCCTTGAGTGTCGACCCGATCAAAATCGTAAATCCGATAGGTGATATCACTCGTTTGCTGGATCTCGGCAATCATGAGGCCTTTACCTATGGTGTGTACTCTACCTGCCGGGAGGAAAAATACGTCGCCATCCTGTACTTGCTCTCGATTGAGGATTTCGGTGAGGCGACCGCTTTCGAAATACTCCAGATAACCATCACGGGTCAAATCTTGATTGAACCCGCTGATCAGCGATGCCCCCTCATCGGCTTCTATCACGTACCACATTTCTGTTTTCCCTTTAGAATCATGGCGCTTGGCTGCCAGCTCATCGTCGGGATGGACTTGAATGGATAAGTCATCGGCCGCATCGATGAACTTGATCAACAAGGGAAATTCCTCGCCATATGATTCGTAGATGGACTCACCCAGCAATTCGCCTTTATACTTCACAATGAGCGACTTGAGGTCCTGACCGACCAAATCTCCATTGCTGACGATAGAAATATTACCTTCTACGCCTGATAACTCCCAGGTCTCCCCACAATTGGGCAAATCACCAAAGTCCTTACCCAGTACGGTTCTGATCTTCTGTCCCCCCCAAAGCTTATCTTTAAAAATCGTCCGAAATTTCAGCGGGTAAAGATGAGTAGTCGTCATAAACGTCTTTCTAATTCCGAGCGCAAATCTAAAGGAAAAGCCGGGGAAGATTTGGCCGTGAGTTGGCTAGTTGAGCGGGGCCATGAGATACTGGAAAGAAACTATCGAATCGGAAGGCTGGAGGTAGATATCATCACGCTCGTTGACAATCAGCTGCTCGTATTCACGGAAGTAAAGTGGCGAAAACGTGATCATTTTGGTAGTCCAGAGGAGTTCGCCTCCGAAGAGCAGCAGGCTAGAATCATCCAGGCTGCGGAAGAGTATATCCATGGCATCAACTGGTCCGGTGACATCCGCTTTGACATCATCAGCATCCAAAGCGATGGAGAGATCCAACACTTCAAGGACGCTTTTTACTGAGTCAGTAACTCGAAACCGTACGTACCTATTTTTATGACCACGGCTACCCCAATACTCACTGAAACCAGTACTTTCAGGCCGGTGGCCACCAGGAATCCTACAAAAGACCCAAAACCCGACTTCACGGCCGCACGGATGTGATTGCCTCCAACAAGATCACCAACAATCGCCCCGAGTAACGGTCCCACGATAATGCCAAAAGGGATCGGCAGGATAACTCCCAGCACAGTACCAATGATACCGCCCCATACGCCTGCTTTCGTTCCACCGAACTGCTTGGTCGCGGCCACTGGCAGTAAATAATCTGCTACCAGCACGAGGATCGTCACCACTACCCAAAAAATCATTCCCCCAGTGGAAAACTCGGCCTCAACCGTACTGAAATGCGCACATAGCAGTCCACCTAAGGACAAAAGAGGTCCTGGTAAGGGCGGCAAAACGGAGAAGATCAGCCCGCCAGCAATGAGCAATACCGCAAGAATCAGTAAGAAGTAAGTCACCCGATAAAGATAGCGATCTCAGGTGACCCTAGGGCAACACGTCCTGCGTGGCAGCCACAATTTCATAGGTAGACGTACGCTGGAGATAGGCGATGACCTTGGCATCTTCCCACTTAATGTCTTTTGGTACTTTGGCTTTAAGTGATTGGCGACCGTCAAAGGTGCGCTGCTCAAAGTATCGGACCACATTGTCGTGCTGCAAACGACGGCCTCGATTCTCTCCACGTGTGACTTGCTGAGATAGATTGCGCTCGACTACCGCAAAATTCAATATCAAGCCCGTTTCATCTGTCCCGCTAAAGGCGGCAGAGACCACGCCATTCTCGACTACGAGCGCCGTCAAATCCAAGGTGGCCTTGGGCTGGTCACTTCTCAATTGCTTCAAAGCTCGCTGCCACTGCGCCCGATTGGAGCCGACAAAGGCCTCCTTGCCGTTGAGCACCAGTTGGGGCGTGTACACCTGTCGGGACTGGAGCTTCTGCGCATAGCTTCGCTGTCGGTCTCCGAAACGGGCGTCCGCGTAAGGATCTTTCCATCCAATATAATCCCAGTAATCCACGTGAAAAGAGAGCGCCATGACTTCGATATCGTCATATTGTGAATCAACGATCTCCGACAATAACTGATCAGCGGGAGGGCAGCTGGAACAGCCTTCGGAGGTAAACAATTCCGCTACGATAAACGGCTTCGAAATCGTTGTGGGTCCTGGCACCAAGACGGCGAACTGCAGGACTAAGGAGAGCATACTGATGTGAATCATACCCCTACAACTCTCCTGTAATCGTGAAAATTTGCAGATGAGCGAAACGATACCCCTTCTGTTGGCAAAACGACAACTCCTTAAAATTGGGCGGCTGCCCTGACTTGCAAGAGCCTTTATGGGTAACGGTATTCACCGGTAACCGACTGAATCACGACTTCGCTGGTCTCAGCCAACTCGACGTGTCCGACTACTTTGGCCTCCACGTCAAATGAGTTTGAGATCTGAACGATGTGCTCCGCGATCGATTCCGGCACATACAATTCGAAACGATGACCCATATTGAAGACCTGATACATCTCCCGCCAGTCGGTCTTGCTTTGCTCCTGAATCAAAGCAAATAAGGGGGGTACAGGAAACAGATCATCCTTGATCACACGAAGCCCATCGATGAAATGTAGGACCTTGGTCTGGGCCCCGCCACTACAATGGATCATCCCGTGAATCTCATGGCGATGCTCCCCCAAGATCGCTTTGACAATCGGTGCGTAGGTCCTCGTGGGAGACAGCACCAACTGGCCGGCATCCAATGGAGTACCAGCTATTTGCTCTGTCAGCAGCTTCTGCCCGGAATAAATCAGCGATGAATCAACTCCGGGATCAAACGATTCCGGATACCGTTGATAGTAGCTATGGTCGAATATATCATGTCTAGCGGAAGTCAGCCCATTACTGCCCATACCTCCATTATACATTTGCTCGTAAGTGGATTGGCCATAGGAGGATAGGCCTACAATGACGTCACCGGCTTGAATGTGGGAATTGTCGATGACACCCCTTCTAGCCATCCTGGCCGTGACCGTGCTATCCACTATGATCGTACGGACCAGGTCGCCAACGTCTGCAGTCTCTCCTCCGGTGGAATAGATGCCGATGCCATTGTCACGTAGCATTTGCAGTACCTCCTCAGTACCGCTGATGATCGCGGCAATGACTTCTCCGGGGACAAGATGTTTATTACGACCGATGGTGCTGGAGAGCAAGATGTTGTCGGTCGCTCCTACACAAAGCAGGTCGTCGACATTCATGATAACCGCATCCTGGGCAATGCCCTTCCAAACAGATAGGTCCCCCGTCTCCTTCCAATAGATATAGGCCAATGAGGACTTTGTACCCGCACCATCGGCGTGCATGACCACGCAGTGGTCTTCGCTACCCCCCAGATGATCCGGAACTATTTTGCAAAAGGCCTGAGGGAAGAGGCCTTTGTCGATATGCTTGATGGCCGCATGGACCTCTTCTTTCTGCGAGGATACTCCCCGGGCTGCATACCTGTCACTCATTTTTTTGCTGCAAAGAAACGCACTCCCAAACAATCTGACGTCAGGGATCAGGCTTTTATGGGAGAGTACCGGGCATAGTTACTCACCACCCCCACCTTCCAGCAGGTCATCACCGTCGAGGAAAAATCGATCGTACTCGTCCAATCCGTCTCCCTCAGGAACAGCTTCTTCGCGATCTTGAGGATTGTACCTGAGTACTTTGAACTCTGTCCGGCGATTGCGCTGGTGCTCCTCCTCTGTTTGGGCATCCACCACAATCAGGGTCGTCTCACCATACCCTCGCGCCGTGATACGTGCCGCGTTCACACCCTTATTGATGATGTAGGTTACGGCTGATCGAGCCCGTTTCCAGGAAAGATCCATGTTGTAATCATCCGGTGCGCGGATATCGGTGTGTGATCCAAGCTCGATAAATATGTCAGGATTATCTTCTAAGATCATGACTAAGCTATCCAGTGTAGGCTCAGCATCCGGACGGATATCCCACTTCGCGAGATCGTAATAGATATTTTCCAATACAATAGGCTTCTCGATGACAATAGAATTCAAGGGAATCTCAGTCTCGAAGTTCACTGTGGTGACCATCTCTGTCAATGTAGAGCGGTCCACGCTCCTGCCCACCGTGGAAAAATTATCTCGCACGGTGAAGTAATCGGTCTTTTCAGCCAGGAGTCTATAGTCTTCTTCCGGATATACCCGGAAACGGAACTGCCCATCCTCTCCGGTGAAGGACTCATCGAGTATGCTACCATCTTCTCCGAGTAGGGTCACTTTGGTATTGGCTACGATGATCTTCTCTCCTCCGTCGTCGAGCGTCGTGGTCACCCCCGTTAAGAAGTAGTTGACGATTTTTAGGTCCGGATCATCATTCACATACGTGTACACATCGTCATCACCCGCTCCTCCTTTTCGGTTCGAAGCGAAAAAGCCTCTTGTAAGATTGAATTCGTACAAGCCAAAATCATCAGCATTCGAGTTAATAGGCTTACCTAGGTTCTGAATGGAAATGTGCCCTCTCCTGCGCGTAGCTTTGAAAAGGTCAAGACTGCCAAACCCAGGATGTCCATCGGAGGAGAAATACATACTACCGTCTTCACTGACGAAAGGAAACATTTCATTTCCAGGCGTATTGATGTCTGGACCCATGTTGCGGACATCTACCCAACGACCTCGGCGATCCATTTTGGCACTGTAGATATCGGAGCCACCATAGCCTCCGGGCCTCGTCGACGCAAAATAAAGGGTCTTACCATCTCGGCTGAGTGCCGGGGTAGAGTCCCACGAGCCGGGATCATTGATCCGCAAGGGACGGGGCGTGATCCACTTTCCATTGCGATACCGCGAAAAGTACAAGTTGACCTCATCATTGCCCGTGGCCTTCCCGTTATTGCCTTTGGCAAAAATGACAGACAATCCGTCGGGGAAAATCGTGATCGATCCTTCGTTGACAATCGGGTCGTTGATGATGGCATCTAGTGCTTCGGCCGTGGCCCTGTCGACATTTGCACCCCGGGTGCGTACCCTGAAGATATCCGTAAAAGGCGTTCCTGTTGTTTTGTAGATCTTGCCGCCGTCGCGGTTGGAGGTGAAGTAGAGGTAATTGTTTCTATACACCGGCGAATATTCAGCATTTTTTGAGTTGAGCGCCTCGAGGTTTTTGACTCGGAAGTAGTTCTCTTTCTTCGACATATCATCCACGTCATTGAGATGTGTCAGTTCCCGCTCTGCCATGGAAACAACATTGTCATTGCTCGCACGCTGCATGTAGCCCCTCAAAACGGCTTCAGCATCCTCATACCGCTGATTGGCTTTCAGCGACTTGGCGTAGTGGAGATTGACCATCTCGTCTTCTACCCCTTGGTCGATCGCTGCTGCGTAAAAAGGTGTCGATTCTGCGATGCGATTAGATCTGCGAAACGCTTCCGCGATCTGGACGTTCAGCTCGGGCTTATTCTTATCCGGATTGGAAGCTTCGTACTTGTTGATGATCGTATTGTACTGCCCCATGGTCATGGACTTATCAAAGGACCCGCAGCTGCTTAGGAACACGATGACGACCGCGGTGCTGAAAATTGGTGCTCTCATGTCGACGAATATCTTAATCTCAATTTATATAAAACGGAAGAGCCCTCCTAGGGGATATACAGCTAAACAAAAATTGCGCCGAAAACCCTACTGAGTGACTTTGAAATGGCGTTTTAGCCACGATTCACCCGCAAGGGTCTGCCATCCGGCTTTGAAGTCTGCCATGGTAGCTACCGAATTGTTGAATACCGTGTCTTTTTCCTGGATCTCCCCGGCCTCAATCTTGGCCTTCACCTGATTGAAAGGGACGATCTCCAGCCCCTGAAGTGTCTCAACAGCTACTAGGCCTCGATCTAATAGCGACATACTGAGGTGCTCCTCCAGTTGTCGTACAAGCGCTACAGATCCGTCGATACTGCATCCAGTGGCACCGTGCACAGATTCGTCTACCGCAAGTACGATAAATTGATCGTATCGAATATCGTATCCGGCCGACAGCGGTTTGCCGTGAGCCTGCCACTGGTCGATGAATGCATCAAGAGTAGACTTGATGGTGCTTAGCTCATGATCCGTGAAGGGGCGCGTTCCCTGATAGACCCAAAGTCGGGCGTGATCGGGTAGATGATCAAATGAAACTTTCATTGGTAGAAATGTTACCGTCCAGAAAAAACAGATTCTACCGCAAAGAAGTTTTTTTACGACCGAAAATCAAAGATTCTTTGACTCGGCGATGAGCTCCGCAAGATCTTTCACCTTCACTTCGCTCTCTTTTTCCTTATTTTTCACGCCATCAGCCATCATCGTCATGCAGAATGGGCAAGCCACCGCAATGGTTCCAGCTTTGGTTTCAAGTGCTTCTTCCGTTCTTTCGATATTGATTTCCTTATTGCCTGGCTCGGCGTCCTTGAACATCTGTCCGCCACCCGCTCCGCAACACAACCCTTTGGTCCTACAGCGCTTCATTTCTACCAAGTCGGCATCGAGTGCCTCCAGTACTTTCCTGGGCGCCTCGTATACATTGTTGGCCCGACCCAAGTAGCACGAATCGTGAAAGGTGATCTTCTTGCCTTTGTAAGCGCCTCCACCTTCCAGAGCGACCTTGCCCTCATCGATGAGCTGTTGCAAAAAAGTGGAATGATGAATGACCTCGTAGTTTCCTCCTAGATCGGGATATTCATTCTTTAGTGTGTTGAAGCAGTGAGGACAAGCTGTAACGATCTTTTGTATTTCATATCCGTTCAGTACCTGGATGTTCGCCATAGCTTGCATTTGAAAGAGAAACTCGTTCCCCGCTCTTCTGGCCGGATCCCCCGTGCAGGTCTCTTCTGGGCCCAATACGGCAAAGTTGACGCCTACATGATTGAGGATCTTGACCATGGCATGTGTCACTCGTTTGTAACGGTCGTCATAAGATCCAGCGCATCCCACCCAAAACAAAACATCTGGCTTTTCGCCTTTGGCAGCTAACTCCGCTGCAGTTGGTACAGTTTGATTGGACATATCTCTTTCTTAGCGGATTAGTTGTCTTCTTTTAAATCATCTGCCCATGCGAATCGATCTTGCGCAGAAAACTTCCACGGTGCGAAATTGGTCTCAACATTTTGAAACATCGCGTTCCAGGAAGCCGGTGACCCACTTTCTTCCATAGACACATACCGACGCATTTGCAGAATGATATCCAGCGGATTGATGCTCACCGGACAGGCCTCCACACAGGCATTGCAGCTGGTGCAGGCATTGATTTCTTCCTTCGTGATGTAGTCCCCTAACAGAGATTTGCCATCTTCGAGTCCTTTTCCACCCTTATCCAGGGAAAGGCCCACTTCCTCCATCCGATCGCGAGTATCCATCATGACCTTGCGAGGAGATAATTTTTTCCCAGTGAGGTTAGCCGGGCACTCTGAGGTGCAGCGGCCGCACTCAGTGCAGGCATAGGCGTCCATCAGGTTTTTCCAAGAGAGGTCGTTGACGTCTTTGGCACCAAATTTCATTCCCTCAGGGGGAGGCGCTGCATCAACATCAGCGGGCATCCCCAGCATGATTTTGACTTCATTGGTGATCTCCACCATATTGTCCATTTTCCCCTTTGGAGCAATCTTGCCAAAGTAGGTGTTGGGAAAGGCCATGAAGATGTGCAGATGCTTGGAATAAGTTACATAAAGGGCAAAGGCAAAAATCCCAACAATATGAAACCACCAAGCCACTCGCTCGGTGGCAACTAGCGCACCATCGCTCAAGCCATCGAACCATCCAGTCATAGAAGCGGTCACCAGAAAGCTCCCAGTCTGGGGATAGTGGTCAACTGCTCTGTCCTGTAAGACCTGGTCTGCCGCATTCATAGAGAGGATCGCAGCCATCAACACGATCTCGATCACTAAAATCAAATTGCCATCCATAGATGGCCAACCGTTCATCTCCGGCTTGGTAAATCTTGGTAATCGCAGGACGTTTCTGCGAATAAGGAAAACGACACATGCCAACAACACGAGTACGGCCAGAATTTCAAAGAAAGAAATAAGAGGAGCGTACAGAGAACCGAGTGCTGGGGCAAAGAGGCGATGGGTGCCAAAGACACCATCCAGCACGATTTCCAGCACCTCCAGGTTGATCAGCACGAATCCTACATAAATAAAAAAGTGAAAGATGGCTGGGATCAGCCTTTTGAACATTTTCTTTTGACCGAAAGCAACCAGGACGAGGTTAGACCAGCGTTTTGGATCAGGATCCATTTCAAGAGGACGGCCCATGGCAATGTTCTTGCGGATCCGTATGATTCTTTTGTAGATAAGAAATCCAAAAAACGCCGCAACGACGATAAAAGCTAGCTGAGAGATGATCTGCATGGAATCATTTTTTGCGCCTTTTCAAAGATACGAGACGATTCCGAAAATAGTATGCATGCAGAGTATTTTCGGGAATTACTTCCCATAATCGGGAAAAATGTTGGTTCTTTCTGAGAAAACTCTAATTTTGCCATCCACTTTTTCAGGGTGCTGTAGCTCAGGTGGTAGAGCATCGGACTGAAAATCCGTGAGTCGGTGGTTCGAGTCCACTCAGCACCACAAACAAAAACCGGTCGACAGGGCCGGTTTTTTTATTTTCTAGGTTTTGCAGGCAGGGGATTCTTTCCCACGAGACTTTTGAGAGCAAGGATCTCTTTGGGACCCAGGTGACGCCACTTACCTCTGGGTAAGTCTTTTTTGGTCAAAGGCCCAAACATAACCCGATCCAGCTTGGTGATCTTGTAGCCAAGGTGTTCGAAGATTCGCCGTACAATTCGATTTTTCCCGACGTGGATTTCTATACCCAGCACATGACCCCCCTCCCCGATCACGGCCAGTTCATCGACCATCACTTTCCCATCTTCCAGTTCCAAACCTCCCAATATCTCTTCGAAGTGAGGAGTTGTTATCGGCCGGTCCAGCTCCACCTGATAGATCTTCTTCACCTTGTGACTGGGGTGTGTCAGCTTCTTCGCCAGGTCGCCGTCATTGGTGAGCAGCAAGAGCCCGGTGGTATGGCGATCCAACCTCCCAACGGGATAGATCCGCTCAGGACATGCATTTTCAACAAGCGCCATGACGGTCTTGCGGTCGTGAGGGTCTGAGACCGTGGTGATGAAGTCCTTGGGTTTGTTGAGCAAAACGTATTGGGTACGCTCACTAGTCAGCGCTTTGCCCTTGTAGAAAACTCGATCGCCAGGGTTCACTTTCGTCCCAAGTTCAGTGACAATCTTCCCGTTGATCTTAATCTGACCAGACCTGATCAATTCGTCAGCATCTCTCCGCGAACATACTCCGGCACTTGCAATGAACCGATTGAGTCGGACGGCAGGGTCTGGCGGCTTCTCAGGACGTTTATTGGAAGGTCTTTTGCCACCGATCGGTTTTCCGGCTCCCTTGGGACGATTACTCCTCCTCCTTTCCAATGCTATTGGTGTCTTCGATTCTAAAGTCCTTGGGCGTTGGTAGATCCTTCAGGTCATTGATGCCAAAGTAATCCATGAATTTTTTGCTCGTGCCGTAAAGGATAGGTCGTCCGATACCGTCTGACTTACCCTTCACCTCCAACAACTCTTTCTCCAGCAATTTCTGAACCGCATAATCACAATTGACCCCACGAATTTGCTCTATTTCATTTTTCGTTACGGGTTGTTTGTACGCAATGATGGCCAGCGTCTCAAGGGCTGAGTTCGAAAGCCGCTTTTTGGACTGCTGCTTCAGCAGGATTCCTATACTTGCCTGGTACGCAGGCTTCGTCAAGAATTGGTAGCCGCCGCCGCTTTGTATCAACGTAAAGGAGTAGCGATCGTGCTCGTATTGGGATTTAAGGTCTTCGATGCTCTGCTCAATGTCCTCGGCGGGCACTTCCGCATCAAACATTTCGCGTAGGCAGGCCCTGATGTCATCAATGGAGATAGGTTTTGGAGAGCAGAAAATCAATGCCTCCACGTGGTGCCGCAAATAATCCATTTGCCGCGTTATTTCTTCTTGTTCAATTTCGCCTCGATCGAGTGCATCGTGTGTGGCACTGCTCTTAGCCGCTCTTTACTGATCAGCTTTCCTGTGTCCACACATATGCCATAGGTACCGTTTTTGATCCTGATCAAGGCATTCTCGAGATTGTTGATGAATTTCTGCTGACGCGCTGCTAGTTGACTTAGTTGTTCTTTTTCTGCGGTATCGGCCCCATCTTCCAGTGTCTTTACATTGCTATGCGTGAAGTCTGTTCCCTCGTCGGTGCTCCGAGTCAGCGATCGCCGCAATATCGAAAGCTCATTTCTGGCCTTTTCAAGATTTTGATTGATTAGGAATTCGAACTCACTGAGCTCCTCTTCTGAATACCTTGTTTTTTCAGCCATATCGTTTTGTGTTTTACCAGCCAGAACTTTTCACCGCAAATC
>JBCCXG010000142.1:0-11180 GCA_039191945.1 Bacteroidota bacterium | reverse complement strand
GCGCAACATCGAAACTGACCTCGATGATGAAAGTAAGGCCATTATCGAAGTATCTATCGCCGACCTGGAAAAGGTCCGAAGAGAAATGGAAATGGACTCCCTGGTCACAGAAGACCTCAATCGAGCATTTTCGAATGCTTTGAGTACTTTGACGATGGCCGAACTCAAGGTGTCAGAAGTCCTTATCAAAGAGCACCATTCGAAGGATGCGATCGTCGCGATGAAATATGGTATGTTCCATATCAAAAATGCTTTGAAATACGCCGAGGGCGAGAAAAAGGAATACGAAAAACACATCTACGAGGAGCTGGATTCGCTGCTCGAGTCACGCACGATGAGCGAGGAAGAAGTAATCGCCAGATTGGAGAAAATGATCCATGAACTGGATGTATTGGTCGAAACGGACGGCAGTGCCGATGATCAGTCTTCAGGCAGCGCGCACTAATCGATCAGTGGCTTCCTCAGCTTAATAAACAGCTCAGCCCCGGCCCTTGGCGGGATGGAGTTGTAAGCGGGCTCCAATATCTCCTGTTGGAATCCCTGGAACAGCTCCCGGTATATTTCCGCCGAACCGCCGTACGGGGGTGCATCCGATCGCATGGGGACACCCCACAAGACACCCACCAGTCTGCCACCAGGCTCTAATAGATCCATCATTTTCCCAGTGTAAGCTATCCTTTGTGACGGGGCTATGGCACTCAAAAATGTCTGCTCGATGATCAGGTCATAAGTCGCCGCGTGCGAAAAGAAGTCTTCTCGGATCAAATGTTCAGAAGGGAAGCTCGGTATCTTTCTTGCAAAGTTTTGCAGGGGTATTTCGGCAAAATCCAACACATAGACATTGGTAAACCCTCGCTCATGGAGGTATGCGGCTTCGTAGGCATTACCTGCACCAGGGATGAGCACCCTGACCTCCTTGTCCACCAATTGGTCAAAGTACTCCTTGAGCGGCGTGGTGATCCCACCTACATCCCATCCCGTCTGACCCTCCTTGTATCGGCGCTGCCAGTAGGCCGCATCCAGTGCCGCCATTGTCAAAATCTCGCCAGGCGCTTCTGTCGACTACTTAAGAACGTATAGATCGCAGGGATCACAAAAAGGGTCAAAAAGGTAGCGAGCACCAAACCACCGATCACCGCTATACCCATTGAAACACGGCTTTCAGAACCGGCACCCAGCGCCAAAGCAATCGGCAAAATTCCCAAAACCGTAGACAGCGAAGTCATCAAGATCGGGCGAAATCGAGCCTTGGCCGCCCCAACGATGGCCTCCTCTACACTCATGCCTTTCGCCTTCCGCTGATTGGCAAACTCCACGATCAAAATACCATTTTTCGTCACCAAGCCGATCAACATGATCATCCCAATCTGGGAAAACAGATTAACCGTTTCGTTGAAGTACCACAAGGAAAATAGTGCTCCCACAAGGGCTAGAGGTACCGTGAACATGATGATCAAAGGGTCTCGGAAGCTTTCAAATTGGGCAGCAAGCACCAGATAAATCAAGACGAGCGCCAGGGCAAAGGCAAAGTAAAGATTGCCTGAGCTCTCCTGAAATTCCTTGGACTGTCCCGAGAGGGCCGTTTGAAAGGTATCATCCAATACCTCATCCGCAATTCTGTCCATCTCAAGCAGGCCATCCCCTAGCGTATATCCCTCCGCCAGACCCGCAGAGACCGTTGCTGAGGCAAACCGATTAAAACGATACAGCTGTGGTGGCGTGGATTGCTCCCTCAGCGTGACAAGGTTGTCCAGCTGGGTCAGGTCATTGTCACGTGTCTTGACGTAAATCGATTGTAGATCCAAGGGCTCATCGCGATCCTCTCGTGCCACCTGACCAATGACCTGGTATTGCTTACCATTCATGATGAAATAACCAAATCGGGTACCGCTCAAACTCAGCTGCAACGTCTGGGCGATGTCACGAACTGATACGTCCAAACTCGTGGCCTTTTCTCGGTCGATCTGAACCTCAATCTCCGGCTTGGTAAACTTCAAGTCCGTATCCACAAAGCCGAAAACCGGGCTCTCCCTCGCCGCCTGCTGAAAAGCGGGCAGGATCCCCTTAAGGTCCTCCAACTCCCTTCCCTGAATCACAAAACTGATGGGGAATCTGACCCTCCGACCTCCGATGGTCTGCGGCTCGGCTACAAACCCCCTCGCCTTAGTATTCTCAATGATTCGCCGTCTCATCACGTTGGCCATGTCACTTTGGGACCTATCGCGGTCCGCCGGGTCGATGAATCGCGCAATTTGGAACGCCGAGTTTACCGAGCTCGAAGCACCAAAACCGGGCGAAACCACTGTGAAGATATTTTTCAATTCGTCACTAAATTCCTCCTGCAACATGACGGTCAGGTCGGAAGCATACTCGTCCATGTATTCGAATGTCGCGCCTTCGGGGCCCGTCGCATAGATCCGAAAGACCGAACGATCTTCCAAAGGAGCTAGCTCCTTCGGCAAGAAGCCAATCAAAAAGAAAATCAACCCTGATGCCACCACCACGATGGCACCAGCCACCCACTTGGTTCGCATGAAACTATCCAACGCGTTGTTGTACTTCTGGTTGAGCCACACGAAGAACGGCTCTGTCTTGCGATAGATCCATTGCTTTCGTTCTCGCTTCTTTAGCATATTAGCCGATAGCATCGGACAGAGTGTCAAGGCGACAAAGGACGATATGACTACGGCCCCGGCAACAGTTATACCAAACTCCCTAAATAGGCGACCGGTAAGTCCTTGCAGAAATACTATGGGGAAAAACACGGAGGTGAGCGCAATCGTCGTGGAAATGACCGCAAAGAATATCTCTCTTGTCCCTTGCTTGCCCGCCTCATGTGGCTCAGCCCCGTCCTCAATCTTGGCATAAATATTTTCCAGGACCACAATGGCGTCATCGACCACCAAGCCAATCGCCAATACGATGCCGAGTAGCGTCAGTACATTGATGGAAAAACCCAGGATGTACATGAGAAAGAAGGTCCCTATCAGTGAAATAGGCACCGTGATCACCGGGATAAAGGTCGTACGCCAATCTCTCAAGAAAGAGAAGATGATTAACACCACCAACCCAAAGGCTACGAATATGGTCTGCTGTACTTCCGCTATCGAATCCCGGATGTACTCCGTTTCATCGAACGCCACCTTGGTCTCTATATCCTCCGGCACGTTCTTTTTCAGCGTCTCCCAACGTTGATAAAATTGCTCGGCTATGGCCAAGTTGTTCGATCCTGGCTGAGGTGTAATCGCCGTCACCACCATAGGAATGCCATCCGTGCGCAAGGCAGTTCGCTCATTCTCCGGGGCAAACTCCGCATTGCCCAAATCAGCAAAGCGAATCACACCATTCTCATCATCGCGAATGATCAAGTCATTGAACTCCTGCGGCGACGAAAGCCGTCCGACCGTCCGTACGGTCAGCTCCATCTGCGAACCCTCAATACGTCCGGAAGGCAACTCCACATTTTGACTGTTTACCGCATTGAGCACCTCGAGCGGCGTGATGCTATAGGCGGCCAGTCGATCAGGGTCCATCCACAGCCTGATAGAGTACTTTTTCGACCCCCAAATGCGTACTTCGGAGACACCTTCGATCGTTTGGAAAGTTTCTTTGAATATCGTTTCCGCGATCTCTGTCAACTCGAGTAAGCTCCGATTGGGGCTATAAATCTGGAGCGCCATGATGGGGCTGGAGTCAGCGTCCGCTTTGGATACCTGAGGCGGTTCCGCATCCGGCGGGAGTCGGCTCTGTGCGCGCGACACACGATCGCGCACGTCGTTGGCAGCGGATTCAAGGTCTTGATCCAATCCAAACTCGACACGGACAGTGGATCGGCCGTCCCTACTCGTAGAGGTCAAGCTTTTGATCCCATCGATCCCATTGATGGACTCCTCCAGAGGTTCCGTGATCTGTGTCTCAATGACATCCGCACTAGCACCGACGTATTCTGTAGACACGGTGATGATCGGCGGATCCACGGAAGGATACCCGCGAACCCCCAGAAAGTTGAACCCGATAGCTCCAAAAAGGAGGATCACGAGTGACATAACGATGGCCAGTACTGGCCGGTCTATACTAGTATCTGCGAGTCCTGCCATTATAATTCCACGTTTATTTCCATCCCAGGTCGCACCTGTAAAATACCACTGGTGATAACTACTTCCCCAGGTTGCAACCCTGTGACGATTTGGACCTCGTCTTCGGTTCTGATCCCTGTAGTCACTTCGCGGGCTTGAACTTTACCGTCTTCGTACACAAAAACCTTCATTCTGTTCAGCTCAGGTACAACGGAGATTGAAGGAACCATGATCGCATCCTGGATCTGGTCTAAAATCAAGCTGATCTTGGCAAACTGCCCTGGCAAAAGCTTACCCCCTGGATTGGCGCACCGTGCCCTCAGTTTGATGCTTCTTGACGTGGGATCTATCTGAGGCTCCAAAGCGTAGATCTCACCCGTAAAGGTTTCTTCATAGGCGTCGACCGTGAACGTAAGCCTGTCTCCCACGTTGATATCGTTCAAGTAGCGGCTGGGAATGGAAAAGTCGATCTTCACGGGATTGATTTTGTAGATCCGGGCGATGGTATTGCCCGTGTTGATGTAGCTGCCCACAGAAACCTGCCGCAGACCTATTTTACCACTAAAAGGTGCGTAGATCTTATGTTTGGCTAACCTCGCATCGACGAGTTCCAGTTCCGCTTCCGAGGTATTGAGTGTGGTCAGCGCGACATCGTATTCTTCCTGACTGATGGCTTCCTCCCTCAATAGTCGCTGCCGTCGTTGTTCATTGGCCTCATTGAGCTGCCTCGTGAAGCTCAGTTTGGTTCGCTCAGCTTGTAGCTCCTCATCGTCTAGAGAGACCAGAAGTTGTCCACTTTTCACCTGCTGTCCTTCACGAAAGTGGATCTCCCTAACCTTCGCCGACACCTCAGCGTTGAGGTCTACTGACTCGTCAGCGATGATGGTACCAGTGACGTTCACCGTGTAATCCAGCGGCTCGTGAGACATCTCCCGGGCTGCTACAGTGAGCGTTCTTTTGGCAGCAGGCGCTGCCGCCTTGGCCTCTTCCTCACCTCCAAAGTCAATTTTCGGGTATGCCGCAATGAAAAGTACTACCGCAAAGAGCAGAAAGTAGAGTGTGCGTTTCAATGTTTTGTTCATTTTCTTCTAGCCGCTAGTAATACTACGAGGGGCAATTTTTGTTTGGCCAGCAACTGCACATTCAACTCAAACAGGCACGATTTAATTCACAAAGAGAAATAGTATTTCTGAGGAAATCCTGAGGAACTTGATGGCCGGTGATCTAGTTGGCGTTACCCAATCTATCCTAAATTGCCATTGTGCGTGGATTCATAGTTGTGGTCCTGCGGCTTCAAAAACTAGTGCGGTAATGAAAAATCTCTCTTCTGAACCACCAAAAGTCTATGTCATTCATGAAAATGAGGAATGGGCTGCTCCCCTGCTTGAGGCCCTAAAGTCATTAGGAATACCCGCAGAGGAGTGGTCAATCGCCGAGGCTGTACTCAATATTCAAGATGTGCCTCCCTCGGGTATTTTTTACAGCAAGGCGAGCGCATCCGCACACACCCGCGGGCATGCTTCTGCCATTGAATTCGCGCTGCCTCTGGTACAGTGGTTGGAATCACACGGCCGGCGCGTGATCAATGGAGGTGCGACCATTTGGACGGAAGCAAGCAAAGCAAGGCAATACCAACTGTTGCGGCAGGCTGGCATCTTGATCCCCAAGACCTTTGTAGCCAATAGCCCATCTACCGTCCTGCACGCTGCGCTGCAGCTGGCTCCCTCCAGAGTAATTGTCAAGCCCAATCGGGGCGGTAAGGGGTCGGGAGTCCAGCTTTTTGAAAATGGGAGGGCGCTGGAGACAGTATTGGCAGATGACAACCTGGAATCCATCGACGGACTCTTCATTGTGCAAGAGTACATTGAGTCGCCATCGCGCCAGATCGTCCGAATGGAGTTCATCGGAGGCAAGTTCCAATATGCAGTC
This sequence comes from Bacteroidota bacterium, assembly GCA_039191945.1. GTDB lineage: Bacteria > Bacteroidota > Bacteroidia > Cytophagales > Cyclobacteriaceae > JAWPMT01. The sequence continues at coordinate 5,175 of JBCCXG010000142.1, read as the reverse complement.
TCGGTGGATGCGAGCGATGGTTTTGAACTGTGTCCTGCGGACGCCTGTGAGATACCTGCGCCCTCTGGGAACGAAGCGGCGCCCATTCAAAACAAATTTGAAATCCTTCCAAAACTCAAGAATCCTGACATCCCGATGCTGGAACGGTTGATGAAAGAGCAGCGAATAGACATTGCCGGATTTGAGTACGTCGAGGACCTTAAAGGGAGGCGCTTCCTCTACGATATCAATACAAATACTAATTACAATACCGACGCCGAGACTCGAGCACAGGTCAAACCGGGACTAGTCAGAGTATCAGAATTTCTCGGCCAAGAGCTTGTCCATCACTATCCGTCAGCGCTGGTAGCAGATTGGGATTAGCCCTCTTCTTCAAAACTGCTGCCCCACTCCTGCTCGTTTTGCTCAATTTCATCATCTGTATAGATCCAGCGTTGTGAAGCAATGGCCCAGGTGTGCCCATACGGATCCTTCAGCTTGCCGACACGGTCGCCCCAGTAGGCGTCCTCGACCTCCATTAGCACCTTACAACCCGCTTTTTTGGCTCTGCCAAAGATCTTGTCTACATCATCCACATACATCCAAAATCCTGTGGTAGCTCCAGAAGTGGGGCCTTGTTCCCAATTGCCCGGAACTGTGTCGGCAAGCATCACATGTGAATCCCCGATCTGCAGCATCGCATGCATCACGCGACGGTGATTGGGATCTTCGATGTGTGCATCCTTCAGCGTGGCATCAAATGCCTGCTGATAAAAAGCAATAGCTTCTTTGCAATTTCCATTGAACCACATGTGAGGGGTCAGGGTTCGCATCCCGGGAGGAATGGATTTTGGAGCTTTCTTAGCCATAAAAAATCATTGAGTTTGGTATCGAAAGATAGAAATATTCCATGGCAACGACACCAGTGACCAACGGATTTAGTGGCCAAATTTCAGCCAGGGAAAACTGTAGTTGTTAGTTGGCCAATTCAATCCTCAAACCCACCCCGGTCATCTTAGCGCCGCTTACCCAGCTTGCCTTGACCACGACTTCTGCCGCATTATCCAGCGCGAAGTTGACCCTACCAGCTACTTCTCTAGGCAGATATCCGATTTGCTGACCTTGGCCATTCAGTACTTTCACGGCATTTGGATCATAGGGATTATCTGGTTCTGGCGCGAGAACCAATGGATCGTTTTCTTGGACGCTCGAGCGGATGATTTCCTGCCGGGAAGTACCATCGGAGTTTTCCTGCGATACACCTACCACCTTGGTGTCAATGACAAATGCTGAGGGAATACGAATGACTCTACCCATAGACAACGTTACTTAGGGACACGATCTAATCCAACGTGCTTTCGTATATTCAGTGTTCATAATTTCATTTTTTTTGACCCATGCCTATCAAAAAACGGACGGAATCGATAGCCTTTGGTGTGCGATGGCCTCAACACTTGCTACAGACCACATTTCTAGCGCAGGTACACAATAGAGCAAAAGGTAAAATAGAATGGTGACGCTACGAAACGGAATTGGCCTGTGGCTTTAGCGGAACCAACTGATCTCAGCAAACAGGAAGCTCGCAAGGTCATCTTGGCGAGCCAATGGCTCAAAAGAGCATCGGTGGCCAATCAATCGGTGAGAAGGCTAGCAAGGGAGACCATTGAGCAAATAGGCTACGTCCAGATCGACACCATCTCCGTCATAGAGCGTGCTCATCATCACGTCTTCTGGGCACGCCTGCCCACCTACACGCCTGATGTACTAGCTAGATTGGAGAGGGACAGGGTATTGTTTGAATACTGGAGCCATGCGGCCAGCTATCTCCCCATGAGGGATTTCCGGTTTACCCTGCCGATGAAACAGACGGTGAGGGAAAAGGACAAGTTTTGGTTTCAAAAGGACCACAAGGTCATGCAGCATGTGCTCGACCGCATTGCTAGTGAGGGTCCACTCATGTCAAAAGACTTTGAAAAACCAGAGGGCTTTAAAGTCAAAGCGATGTGGGAAGCAGCGCCAACTAAGCAGGCTTTGCAAAACCTGTTCATGGAAGGTAGAATCATGGTCAAAGGTCGCCAGGGCTTCCAAAAGGTGTACGATCTGACAGAACGAGTCCTCCCCGAAAACGTCGACACTTCACTTCCTACGCGGCAGGAATACATCCAATACCTCATCAAGCGAGACGTCCGGGCGCACGGTATTCTGTCGAGCAGACAGATGGGATATCTTCTCAAAGGTTGTCAGGGAGACATCAAGGAACAGGTGACCCTATTGCTGGAGATGGGGTCGATCATGCCTTGTAAGATCGGTAAATCATCAGAGACCTACTTCACATCAACCACCGCGCTTGAATCATTGAACCGCAGATTTATCAACAGCGTTAGGCTGCTTAGCCCTTTTGACAACCTGGTCATCAATCGTGAGCGGACCAAGGAGTTGTTTGGCTTCGCTTACCTGCTGGAGTGTTACGTCCCTGCCGGTGATCGATCATTTGGCTACTTCGCCCTGCCCATCCTATGGAAAAATAATCTTGTGGGACAAATTGATGTGAAGGCCAATCGCTCAAAGGAAACCCTGGAGCTAAAAAACATCTCCTTGTTGCTACGGTCCGTGACGGAAGAGTTCTTACATGAGTGGCACAAGAGCCTTAAGCAATTCATGAATTTCCAGGGCGTCCATCAGGTAGACCTAACTGGGCACAGGAGCGACCTGGGCACTGATTTGATGCAGGTGCTGTTCAGCGTGAAATAGTTGAATGATCAGACTTACGAAGTTTGATACTTTCCTAAGAAAACAATTCCGGAGTCTCTTATTGCTATTAGAAGAGCTTCAAGCCCATTGCCATAGATGAGCCCAAAAAAGGCATCAACAGCAGCAGTCCCATCTCGATCCTCACGACATATCCGATGGAGGCTGGAACTTTCACGATTTCTTCGCCATCCGGTCGCTTTTTGGACAGCCGATTACGCATGAGGAAGATAGTGGGGTGAATAGACAACAAACCGACAAGGGTGAATATGGCCAACTTGAGATGCACCAAGCCATTTTCTTGATAAAACTCGGCGGGCTTTCCTATATCACTCAACCAAAGCGTTAGCCCGGCTGCAACAGTCAGGATCGCTCCGAATCCGTAGATTCCATCCACCTGAGCAATACGTTTCAGGTCCCTCCGACTCATTTCGGATTTGATCATGAATAACTCGGCAAAGACGCCGCCAACGACAGCGAATATGCCTAAGAAGTGAGCATATTTCAGTAGAATGTAGTCCATAGAAAATGTAGCGATATGACGTAATTTAGAGTGCAGAGCTTTCATAGGTCGCCGAGGATAACAGAGCAGCTGGCAAAACGAAGTCGAAAGACATTTCCACTAAGTCCCGTCCAATTCATCTTGGTCCACCGATCCGGCAAGCTGTACGATCCGAACAGTGCTGGCGCAAAATTGTTAGTAGGGGGTAGAACAGAATTATCATTTACCCGCACACCCGGAAAAAAGCCTGTCTACGACATATTGCACCCTTCGAGGGCGCTGAAGGCATCTCTTTTATCCGTGTGTCCGTACTTTTCAAAAGAACATCGGCAGTCATGAAGCAACTCTTCACCCTTATCGTTTTCCTACTGCTTGCGTGCCACACCATGGCGCAGATAGACCCTTTGATCGGGAAGAAGGCACCCAATATTGTCCTGACAAACCTTGAGGGTCAAGAGCAAAAACTATCTGATTTGGAAGGAAAGGTGGTGCTCATTGACTTCTGGGCGGGATGGTGCGGCCCCTGTATCAAGGACATTGAAGAGTGGTTGAAGCCGATGTATGATGATTATAAAGACAAAGGCTTTGAGGTCTTCGCCGTCAGCTTTGATCGAAGCGAAAACGCCTGGCAAAAGTCTGTCGCCAGGCACGGACTTCCGTGGCAACACGTCTGGGATTACCAAACAAAATCAGCCTTCAAAGACTACCAAGTATACCAAATTCCAACCAGCTACCTGGTAGATCAAACCGGTACGATCGTAGCTCGCGATCTTAAGCGAGGCCGACTCTCCAGGGAAATCGATCGTCTCCTCAAGCAGAATTAGGCAGCACTATTGCGCCGGACCGATCAGGTAGATGACATTGACGCTGTCGGTAAAAGTCAGATCCGCAGCCTCAAAGTTGGACACCTCGACACCCCCAGCGTCCGCTGCGGACATACTGAGTGTCTCCGCCCGAGCTAGTCTGGGGGTCGGGTACGCCACCGGTCTCGTCCCGTAGGTAATCTCTTTGATCCCCTGGATTTTGCATGCTGCCGCTCGAGCGATGGTCTCAGCTTTCGACTTCGCATCATTGACCGCTTCCTCAATGAGTTGAAGATTGAGCTCCTCTCTCTTGGCCTCGTCGATGGTAAAGGAGACAGCAATGCCCGCATTGACCAGTCCCGACGTGGTCTTGCTCAACACTTCCAGCAGCCGCTTCTTTTCCAGAGGGAAGGTCACTTTCAAAGTTTGTGTCGCGGTGTAGCCGTCATTCCGGCGCTGGCCCCGGTCATAAGCAAATTTTTCCTGCACCCTGAAGCTTGAGGTAATCATCTCATCTTCTTTGAATTTCATGCCGGACAAAATATTGGCCAACTCATCGACCCTTTTCGTCATATCCTCCACCGCAGCTACATAGGTGCTTTGGGTAGACTCCACATTATATTGGATCACCGTTCGGGTAGGCTTCAAGGCGATCGACGCCTCGCCAAGCACGGCAAGCTCACCTTGGTTTTGAGCCATTGTCTGCATGGAGCAAAGAACGAAAATGAAAGGCAAAAGAAGCTTTTCCATGGTTACTTTTTCATCATTCAATTGGATAACGAAGATAGACATTGAAAAGATGCCTTGGCGTGGACTGGAAATCAAAATCATTTCTTGTACATAACAACAATAAATACATTTGATATATATTTGTACAACTAATTAAGACATTTGTGCGAGGAGAACACCTGGGCGAGCTCGAAGAGTTAGTGCTACTGGCTACTGGAGGCTTGGCAGAAAGCGCATACGCTATCACCATCATGGAGGAGATTTGTGAATATACCGATCGTAAGATGGATGTCACTGCCATTCATTCCGTGTTGAGAAGGCTGGAAAAGAAGGGTTATGTTCAATCGATCATGGGAGGCGCTACTCCGAATAGAGGCGGACGCCGGAAACGGTTTTTTACGCTCACTGCCTCAG